>JBDRKQ010000167.1:0-2168 GCA_043813895.1 Planctomycetota bacterium | reverse complement strand
GTCGCTGGCGACCGTAATCTCGACGCGATAGTTGTGTCCGTGTCCGCTCGGGTTGTTGCACTTGCCAAACACACGCTGGTTCTCCTCGTCGGAGAGTTCCCGCGCGTGCAGCCTGTGCGACGCCGAAAACTCGAATGACTGCGTCAGCTCCACCATCGATGTGTCTCCAGCAAGAACTGAGTAGGACAGGTACGGCGTGGTCCAAAGCGTCAGGGACTCCAACTCGCAGCGACGCGGTACGCGCCGCGCGACCGTCGGGAGGATGTCCCGAACGAGGCTTTCGCCCGTGAGTCGCGCGCCTTCGATGTCCAGACGCTGCGCCGCCAACGGGATCGCCCGCTCGCGGAGCAGCGTATCGAGTTCCTGGATGTTCACCAGGTAGCCCGTCACTGGGTCCGGCAAGCCGCTGACGACAATCCGCAAAACAAGATACGGCGCGATCCCCACCGCTGACGGCCACCCCCCGCACGGATTGGTGACGGGATGTGCGCCCTCGAACCCGTTTGTTCCATGCGCGGCCTTCGCCCAATCCCGATCAATCGAGAAACGAATCTCACGCATGAGGCGGACCACGCCGGCAAATGCGCCCGATGCGCCTCCCCCCACATGCGCTGCCGTCTCGACATCCACTCCCATCGGGCGCTCCCCGCGCCCCTTCCCAGTGTCCATAGCTGAATTCTAGTGCGACTGGGTGTAACCGTCACTTTGTTCGTGCCAAGGCGCCCTACACAACCGCCCAACTCGGTGAGGCGGAGCGGGTGCCGGGTGACCTCACTGTTCTCCGCCTCGTAACAGCCGGCACGTTGACGAAAAACCGGTAACGTGGCATAATGAATTGCCTACTCTGAGATGGGTAGGGCCTCTTGATCCGGTCTGCGGGAGACGTACCGTGTGATCGGACAGATTATGTGGGTTGCCATCGCACCGGCATGCAATGGCAGCCTCCAACTCGTTTCGGGCGGCAACTCGGATGACGGAGTCGGAAGACCCTTGAGAATGCGTTAAGTCCGATTGAGAGCCGAAGTGAGAGGTCGGATAAGTCGTGAGAGATTGACCCATGTTCGGCGACACAATGATCCCGGTGTCCAACGCCATTTGGATGCTGTCAATGGCGAATGACATCATGGTGTGCGCCACCGACTGTGGCTCACACATGACGATTGAAACCATGCGGATTTTGAATCGCAAAAAGACCACCGTACCCATCATTGCCAAGAATGGGAATCGCTACGTGAGCAAGAGGGCGATTGACAGGGCTTTGGATGCGGTCGACGCATTTGACTAGGACAGTCACCGAGCGGCAAGGGAATACGATACGCGACTTCCCTCGGTCTGCTAGAGCAGTAACAGCCAGGGGAACCCATTGATCTCAGCCATCGCTTCCATGGATTCGCGCTCATCCTGATCTAGAAGAGACCAACCACGACGAATCTGAGCTGAAAGGGCCGGCCGGTCGGCCTTCGCTGGCATTTCCTTGTACACAACGTACTCAGCCAATGCCGCGAGCCCCTCATCGGGCGGCAGATGGACAAACGGTGCAAGCTCTGACCAGACGGCAACCTCCGGCATCGACTTGAAACCCGCCTTATACCTTGTTGCAAGGGCCCCATAGAGCCCAGCCTCGTGCAGCGAAGTATCCTCAGGAAGAGCCTGCCCCGTCAAGTTGCGAACGTGTTTGTGATAGGATTTCGTCATCGCATCTCGAATACCTTGCGCACCAAAAACCGCCATGTGTAGCCTCCCTCAAACCCCGGACTGGTAACTCGCATCTTCTGCCAAGGGGCTCGATTCCATTATCATACCGCCCCTGTGGCGGACGTGAAGTAGTGAAGAGTTTCTCCGCGCATACGTCGGCCACAGGGGGCCGACGCTACATCTTGTGGCGCTGAAGCGCCCTGCTGATTCTGTCATAGCCCCGGGATCAAGGTCGTCGTCGATGCGGAAGATGAAAGCCGTACGTTGGGCGGGGCCATCGCGCCAGGCCGTTTGAAGACGCGGCAGGCTGCCGTTCGTCAGGGCGAGGAAATGGGCGGATTCGTCGATGGTCGCATGCCGACTGGCTTTAACGTCGACGAGCCATCGCGCGGCATGCCCGTCGATCTGCCGGCGGATGTCATCCACCGTAGCCGCCTCATCGAGGCGGCGCCACGTCTCGTCGGGCCAGGTTC
>JBDRKQ010000166.1:0-8912 GCA_043813895.1 Planctomycetota bacterium | reverse complement strand
ACAGAGTACTCGATTCCCTGAACCACCCGCCCGGTGTTGTCGAGGATCGGGTAGGCGTGAACCTCACTCGTCCGGGGGTTCCCGTCAGCGTCGTAATGGGTGTGCTCCACCGTTATGGGCTTGCCCGTCCGCTTTATCTCGACAAGGGGGCAAACGTGTTCACCGCCGTCACAGGGAGTGTCCCGGCGATGTGTCATGGCATGGCAGGTCTCGGCCGCCGGCGGAGCATTGCGCCGCGCCGCGGAGTTAGCCATGAGAACAGAGTAGTCCGCGGCATCGATTACAACGAAGGGATGGGTAAGGGACTCCAGCACCGAGTTCAAGAATCGATTTCGCTCCGTCACCTCCTCCTCCGCCCTGGCCTTCTGGATGACCTGGGCGGCCGTACTGCCAAGACTCTCGAGCAGAGCATCCTCGTCGGGAGCAATGGCATGTTTGGCGAACAGCGCCAGGACGCCGATCGTTTCGCCGTTCGGCGGGCGAAGCTGATAGCCCGCAAAGGAGACCAGCCCTAGTTCCTTCGCCCAGGCGTTGTTGTGAACCCGCGGATCGGTCGCCGCCTCGTTCGTCAGGAACTTGGAGTTCTCCCCGGACGCCACCAAGCCGATCTTGTAGCAGCCGAAGGGCACACGCTTGTGAACCTCCCCGTCGATGTGCGTGTATCGCCCGGAACTGGCCCTGAGCCACAGGCATCGATCGCGGTATCGGCAGACGTGCGGCCCCTCCGTTATGTCGGCGTGCATGCACCCGGACTCGCAACGGTCGCCCGGTTGCGTGATCCAGATGCGGCAGAAGTCGGCCCCGAAGATGTCCACCACGCCGTCGGTGATCCGCTTCAGTTTTTCGCTGAGTTCATCGGAACCGAGCAGAGACTGTTGGAGGCGGTTCAGCTTGGCCTGGCGGTCGTTCACGAGATCGCGTGCCTCTGCCGCCCGCTTGCGCGCCTCGATGTCGCGCGCTATTGCTCGGAGCATTTGCCTGCTGCAAATGATGCCTACAAGACAAGCACTGGCGGCGACAAGAAAGAGCGCGATCCGATAGCGACCGATGAAGCGGGCATTTTCTTCTTGTTTCCCGATCACGCTTTCCACTAGTTCATCGGCCTTCGCCAGCATGTCAGCATTCATTCGCACAGTGCTTTGGCTTAGCTCTTCGGATTTCTGCTGGACGGCTTGTTCAGATATTATCATCTCCTTTTGGGCCAACAGGAGATCAGGGGTCACCTTTTGTATATCTTCCAACGAAGCGGCGAGGAGTCGTGTAGCGTCGGCCTCAGGCAGACGATGGAGTTCACTGTCTACGTTGCGATGAAGAGTGCGCAGTTGTTCCAGGGCATAATCGACATAGGGCGGATCCGAAGACAATAACACATTCTTTACGACGACATGCAATTGGAGACTGTAAGAGCGGATTGCCAGAGCCGATTTGATCTGGCTAATGGCTTGATCCGTCGTCGACGAGAATCTCTCGAATCGCCCGCGGAAATCCATGACACCTTCCAGCGGTTTCCTCTGCACTTCCTTCAGCGTATCCTCCATGGCGATCAATGCGTCAAAAGTCAGGTCATCGACGGTTTGAGCGACGTAGCTGTCGATCTCCCGCAATTGCTTCTCCGCCACTCGGCTGAGTTGGGACCGTTCAGCAGCGGCCTTGAGTTGTCGGCTTCTAAGAACGAGGAGTTGCTCGAGGAACCCAATGGATTCGCAACCTTGGTCATGGGTGGAGGTCCTGTTTTCCTCGGCGTAATTGTGAAGATGTGTGGCAACCTGATCGACACCGAAGAGATCTCCCACGCGGTTGATCTCATCGATCAAGTCTCGCACCTTCATGGCGCGCCCGATGTGTCTGCGCTGTCGTTCAATACTCCCACTTACCTCGACGGTCACGGCAGCCATGTTGGTGTGTATCTTGTGCAGGGCGAAGATTCCCCCACCGCCTGCCACAACGGTCATGATGACCACCAGCAGAAATCCACCGAGAAGCCGAAGCCGGAGATTCGACAGTGAGAATCGCATCATGATTATCCTTTGAGCGGTTGAATCTTCCCGCCCTTGATCACGGTCAGGAAGACCTTGTCCATCCCCTGGTGATCCTCGGGGCCAAACTTCAGCGAGACGCCACCCAGGTCATACGATCCCGTGACCGAGATGGCTTGGATGAACTTCTCCCGCGTCAAATCACCACCTACTTCGCGGGCTACCATGCAGAACAGTTTCGCGACCATGTAGCCCTCCAGGGACACAAAGCCGATCGGATGGTCCGGCCGGTACCGTTTCATGTCCGCGGTGTATTCCTTTACCAGCGGAACGCTGTCATCCCACGGGAAAGTGACGACCTGCGAGACAATGCAGCCCTCACCAGCTTCGCCCAGTTCCCTACGTAAGGCCTCGGTTCCCGCGAACGAGATATTGCAGTAGATGGCGTCGCCCATCTTGACTTTTTTGGCCAGCTTGATGAACTCCGCACAGGGCTTGTACGCACCCACCATAATGACCGCTTCCGGATGGGCTTTGCGAATCTTCAGCAGTCCGGTCTTCACCGCTAGGGAGTTGCGCTCGTAGACACCGGTGGCCGCCAGTTCCAGGTTACGCTTCTTGAGGGCGATCTTGATTCCATTCAGACCCGCCTGTCCATATCCATCGTTCTGATAAAAACAGGCGATCTTCTTCAAGCCCTTCTTGTCGACCAGATGCGCGGCCAGCGCTTCCATTTCCTCGTAGTAGCTGGCGCGCACATTGATGACGTACCTTTTGAACGGCTTACGGAGAAACTCCGCGCCGGTGAAGGGACCAAAGAACGGCACCTTGGCCTCCTCGGCCATAGGCACGACCGCCTGAGACGTAGGAGTCCCGACCTCGCCGATCAACAGGAACACTTTGTCCTGCTCGATCAACGTACGTGTGTTGTCGATCGCCCGGTCCGGCTCGTAGCCGTCATCCTTGCTGATGAGTCGAATCTTCCTCCCCTCAATGCCGCCAGCGGCATTGACTTTCTGGAAGTACGCGTGGAGTCCTGCTTCCATACCCTTGCCGAGAGCCTGCGCCGGGCCGGTCAGCGCGCAGGATTGCCCCACCACGATCTCGTCGTCCGAGATTCCATCTTCGGCAAACGCCCCGGCTGAACACATGACTAAAGTGGTGAGTGAAGCAATGAGAAAACGTTTCATGATTGGACTCCTTAACCTCTTGTGCAATGTCGAGTTCCTGGCTACCGGATTGTGGGCCCACGCGGCACAATCAAGCTGTGGTCTCTCCGTAAAAGCATCGCCATAAGCTCCAGAACACCCGACTGCGTTCATGGCTCCGGTGCTCCTGTTAAAACCGGCAGCCTTTTCTCGTTGTTGCCACTGTCCGCAGCGCTGGGATCCCCGTCCTGTGCCACGCGGCCGGCATGTACAACTACCGAATCCCCTTCCACGTATTTCTGAATGGCACTTTTCGGAAACCGCCAGATGCGGCCGATCTTGCACCCCGGGAGTTCACCGCGCGCGGCCAGACGGTAGACCGTTTCCCGTGAGACCCGCATGAACGCCGCCACCTCGCCGACGGTCAATACGTCCGGTGTCGTCACCATAAGTCCTCCCACAGCCCAGCTTGGACCAATAGAGCGGAAGTCAGTTGAACACAGGGAGGATCGGCTGATCCGTGGAGGCGATTAACGTGGCGAGTGGCCTGAACTACCAGGCAACGCTGATCGCACCGCCTGGGCGAGATTAGAGGACGCAGTCATTCGAATGGCGGCAGCGCTGTCACGGCGAGAGCGCCGGCATCGTGGACGGGAGCGAATCTGTTCTACGCTGGAATGGCGGGCTCGGTGGGAGTTTGAGTGTGTTCGCGCTCTACTTCAACACGAATCGCTCGTCCGCGCGGCGCAGGCGGCCAACCGCATGGGCCTGCTTCGCTCCGAAGACATCCCGGACGTCATCGTGGATCGTACGGCTGTCGTCGATCACTAGAATCCGCCGGTTCTTGTCACTACGCGACCTGCACATCGCTCTTCTCCGTCATCTGCAAGGGCAGTTCGAGCGTAAACGTCGCCCCCTGGCCCTGGCCGTCGCTACAGACCGTCAACGACCCCCCTAGTTCCTTCGCCGCCAGCGCGCTGCCGTGCAGGCCGAAACCGTGCCCATTCTCTTTCGTCGTAAACCCGTACTCGAAGATCCTTTTCAGATTCTCCGGTGATATCCCCATGGCGTTATCGGCTACCTCGACTCGAACGCGGTCCTCGTCGAGCGCCCTCAGCCGCAACGTCAGCCGCTTGTCCGGTCCCTGGTCTTCGGTCAGCGCCTCCTTGGCGTTTTTCAGCAGGTTTACCAGGATTTGCATCAGCTTGTGCTTATCAACGGTGACCACGGGGAGTTCGTCGTACTCGCGTACCACCTTGATGCCGCGGTGGTCGAGCGAAGAGGCATCCATCTTCAACAGGTCGTCCAGCAGGTTGCCGATCCGCACCGGCCCCGTAACTCCTGACACCCCGCTCAGGGACTGCTGCATGCTGACGATGTTTTTGATGTGATCGATGTTCTCAGCCAAGTGCCTGAGTTCGCCCAGCACGTCGGTCTGTTCCTCGGCGAGGTACTCGGCGAGCTTGGTCAAGTATCCAGGCAACTGTTTGCCGCGTTCGTCCTGCGTGATGAAAGTCCCCAGGTCGTTCGCGTGCTCGGACATCAGCGCCGTCGCCTTGGCCAAGCCCGGAACTCTGGACCCCCGGATCTTCTCGTGTACCAGGCCGGCCGACACGTTGACACTATTGAGCACGTTGCCGACGTTGTGCAGAACGCCGGTCGCCACCTCCGACATCCCCGCCAACCGGGATGACCGCACCAGTTCCTCGTGCAGCTTTTCAAGCTCCGCCTGCGCCTGCTTGCGCTCAGTGATGTCTTCGACGACCTCGATGAAGCCGGATGTCACGCCGTCCGGGCCGATCACGGGGAACGCCTGGATTCGAACCGGAAAGCGGCTGCCATCGTCGCGGATGCCCACGCTCTCGGCCTCAGCCGGCTCCCCGATTGCCATGGCCCGAGCACCCGGGCAATGCGGACACACTGCCTCACGCTTCTCGAACTCCGCATAGCACTTCTTGCCGACGAAGTCGCAGAGCGGCCGGCCGAATGCCGCGCCGTGGAATGAGTTCGTCATGACGATCTCATAGTCTGCGTTGATCAGCGTGATCCCCAGGTTGATATTCTCCACCAGCGACCGGTAACGCTCCTCACTCTCGGTCAACGCATCCTCAGCCTGCTTGCGATCGGTGATGTCCTGCCCGACGGAAACCACACCCGTCACCTTGCCTTGGGCGTCCTTGAGCGTCTTGTCGTACCATTCGATCAGTCGCTCCTGCCCATCCTTAGTGACAATCGGGTTGACATTGCCGAGCGTCGGAACGCCGCCCACCGCCCTTGAGAACAGGTCGCGAATCCGATCCCGATCGCGCTCGGGCAGGAAGGTGTCGAACCAGTCCTTGCCCTCCACGTCGGCCAGCCGGTATCCGGACAACCGCTCCATGTAGGGGTTGAACCGGACGATTCGCCCCTGCGGATCAAGGACCAAGACGATGGCCTGGGCTGTCTCGATTAGACTCTCGGCGAAATCCCGCTCACGCCTCAGGTCCTCCTCTGTCTGCTTGCGTTCGGTGATATCCTGCACGACGCCAAGCATCCGCACGGGTTGACCGTCGTCGTACTCGAAATCCCCGCTGCCGCGGATCCACCGTTGCGTGCCGTCCGGCCAGATCACACGGAACTCGCAAACGTATGCTGTGTGGCCGACCCGAGCCTGTTCGACCGCCCCGGCGACGCCGGCGCGGTCATCCGGGTGCACGCGCGCTTCGAACGCCTCATAAGTCCCGTCGAACTCCTCGGCCTGCATCCCCCAAAGCCGCGCGTGTTTCTCGGACCACGTGATTCGCCCAGATCCGATATCCCAATCCCACGCGCCCATCTGGCCGGCGGCGAGTGCCAGACTGAGCCGCTCCTCGCTCTTGCGTAACGCCTCCGCCGCGCGCACGCGGTCGGTGACATCCAAGCTCACGACAACCGCCCGGACCACATTGCCTTTTGCGTCCTTGATCGGTGTGGCCTCGGCCCAGACGATGCGCTCCTCTCCGTCCGCACGCCGCAGGACGAACTCCTCGCCGCACGTTTCGCCGCGCAGGATGGCTCGAGCAAGAGGAACTTCGTCGTTTTGATAGGCCGAGCCATCCAGATGAAAGATCGGCCAAGTGTCGCCGTATTCACTGATAGCAACATCATCGAACGATTCCGGCCTGCTATTGCCACCGAAACGCAATGCCGCGTCGTTCACATAACGCATCCGGCCATCCGGCGCGTCGGCAATCGCGATCCCCACCCGGGAGTTGTCCATGGCCGCTTTGAGAGTGGCCTCGCTTTCGCGCAGCGCGTCTTCCGCCCGCCTGCGCTCGGTGATGTCGCGCCCCATGCAGTAGAGCAGACCTGCACCGGGCGCCGGCGTTGCCGTCCACGACACCGTGTGGATGGAACCGTCCTGGGCGATGTAACGGTTCTCAAACCCGACCGTTCGCTCGCCGCGATTGAGTTTCTCGACTTCGGCGTCGTTCTTGGCGCGGTCGTCGGGATGGATGAAATCCAGAAACGGCCGGGCGAGTAGCTCCTGCGTCGTGTAGCCGAGCATGCGTTCCCACGCCGGGTTGACATACTTGAAGTACCCGTCGATTCCAGCAATGCAGATGAGGTCGCCTGACAGCTCCAGAATGGCGTCGCGCTCTTCTTCCGCCCGCTTGCGCTCGGTGATGTCGAGTATGGTTCCCACAATCATCGACGGCGTGTCGTTTTCGTTGGGGATGAGCTGCGCGTTTTCCAGGATATCGATTGCCGAGCCGTCTCTTCGCCGCATGCGCAACTCGAAGTTTGTCAGAACGCCGTCTTTGCGCAGCCGATCGATGAAGGCGGTGCGGTCCGCCGATTCGCAATACAGATCCGGCGCACGAGCGGACATCAACTCTGCGCGCGATGCGTACCCGAACATCCTGGCCATCGCTTCATTGCAGTCCAGGATGGCGCCATCCGGTGTCGTTCGGTAAATCCCGGCCAGGTTGTGCTCGAAGATCAGCCGGTAGTGCCGTTTACCTTCGCACAAAGCAAGCTCTGCCTGCTGGCTGTCTCCGGACGGCGTCTTCTTCACGCCGGTTTCCCCCTCGCGCGCAGCGTCGACCGCCGAGCGGCTCCTCGTCTTCTTCTTGGCCATGAAACCGGCCTCCTCATTGTTTGATCCGACGTGGGCACAAGCGGGACATCGGAGCCGTGTGTCAACGACACCGCCCTGCGCGCCGGCTCACATGCCGGAGCGGGCGTCGTCGGTGTACCCGCACACGGAGTACGGCGCGGGGCAGAGTTTCGCGAGGGGTGCGCTCGCCCTGAACGGGCCTCAGGCGCGGCGTACCTTCTGGCGCGACCTGGCCCGGCGAAGGCCGCAACCCCCCGCAAGACCTATCGGCTCTGGAACGCCATTATCCCGCGGTGGGCTGCCACCGCAACACAGCTCCGGACAGGCCGCGCCCAACCTGCAGCCACCGGGACGGCCGACTGAGGTCGTCAAACGCGACAGCAGTTTGCGACTGCTCCGCCCAGCTGACGATTCGCGGTCTCGCGGGGAGCGGTCGCTCAGTAGTGTCCCCGGAGACTATCGGTCCCAGGAGGCCATTCTCGCAGGAGAGGGGGGCGTGCCCCGCTTCAGGGCTTCTCACCGCTGTTCCAGCGGACTCGGTGGTCTTGAGAGTCGAAACTATGAAGCGAAGGTCGCCCTTGGTGTGCGGGCGCCCAGGGGTTCGTCGTGAACCGTGATTGGTTGTCCTGGACCACTGTCTCCACACAAGGAGCCTCCCATGAACTTCATCGGCGTCGACCTCCACAAGAAGACCGCCGAGGCTTGCTTTGTGAACCAAGCCCGCCAGATCCTAGTGACCTTTGATTAGATATCCTTCTGAGAAGGATGGACTGGAGCTGTCAGAAGCCCGAACGTCGAGCCCGCGCGCGGAACAAAGAGGCCATCGGCTGGTTGCCCGGGATGGCCGTCGCATGGGCGTCGAATGGCTGCCGCCGTACGCCCCGGAGCTCAACCCGGTCGAACAGGTGTGGGGCCACACGAAGTATGCCGATCTGGCGAACTACATTCCGGGCGATATCCTCGAACTCGCCTGCGAGGTCATCGACTCGATTGAGCGGACTGAATCGAACGAGACGCTGTTGCGATCCTCCGTTGCACATGCGAGACTCATACTGTGAGTTACTTCTCTATTCAACGGCCAATAAGTGGGCCACTATTTGATGGACTATCAACAGGGCCACTTTGCTTGACAGGGAGGGATGCCGGACTACTGACAAGTTCAACCTTGCATGGCCGGAGTAATGACTTGAATGGTGGCGTCCATCGTATGTCTTCTTCATGGCGACGTCCGCACAGCCGAACGATCCCGAATAGATGGTTGAGCGTACCGCGTCCCGTTGGCCCCCGCTCGATATTCCGAAGGGAGTACCCATCCAACGCATGGGATCTCCCTCCACCTCGGGCTCAAGGGAATGTGGGGGAGAAGGCACACCCCCGAATCGCGAGGTGATGGCTGAGATGGGACAGATCGACCGGCGCCGACGGCGAGAGGGAACGTGCGGAGATTTCTCCTCCACCTTTCTTGCACCGGCGGCTTGCCAAAGGCTGCTTCATAGATGGGTTAGCAGCCGGTGGCGGCGCCGGACGTGGCGGTCGCTCCCAGGGCGATGACGACGCCGAACGCAACACCTCACCCGCCCGACCCGAAAAGGCCTTGACAGCCTCGCTAACCTGACGTAGTGTTACCATAGAATTGTTGCGGGGTAGAGCAGTTGGCAGCTCGTCGGGCTCATAACCCGGAGGTCGCAGGTTCGAGTCCTGCCCCCGCTA
>JBDRKQ010000165.1:0-37672 GCA_043813895.1 Planctomycetota bacterium | reverse complement strand
TCCTCGCCGCTTGTCCAGGTGAGCGTCGTGGTAACGTCCACGTTCTCCGCCTCATCCATCGGGTTCGGACCGGTGACCTTGCCCGGGAAGCCTTCCGGCGTCGGGTCGGGCCCGGGCCCGGGACCGCCGTTCGGCACCACCGTGGTGCTGCCGTCAAGCCGAAAGACGTACGTGCCGGTCTGATCAAAGACGTAGGCGTTGATCGCATAGACGCCGGTCGCGTCGTATTGGTGTGTGATCGTCGTTCTGCCGGCGGGACCCTCGACAAAGCCGGTCCCGTCGCCAAAGACCCAGTTGATCTTCGAGACCAGCGCCGGGTTGCTCACGGCGCTTTGGATACTGAATGTGACCGTGTAGTTCGGCTGGTCGAAGACCTGGATGGACGTAATCTGCGCAAAAGGAAGAGCGATCAACGCCCCTCCCAACGTCGTGCACCCCGTAAGCACCGCGCCTGTTAGAGACACGGCGAACAGCCCAAGCAGCGTTGTCCTTGCTCTTTTTCCCTTACGCATGATCTTCCTCTCCAACCTTTTCGCAGGCCCCGTGAGTCGGGCCGTTCTCGTTCCCGGTTCTGCCAGCGGCCTGCGCCCCTTTGACTCTTTGCCCCAAAGATCGCCGTGTGCCGCTGCGTTCGAGCCATGCTCGAAGCCCGGGCATCTCGCCGCCGGGCGGACCCGCGGCGGCACCACACGGCCAATCGCCAGTGATCCGTTCACCTCTCTGAATGAATGCTGCGAGGATTCGCTGCGAGGACTCATCTTTTCCCCCCCACGCGATCGCCCGCTCAAGCGGCGACCTTACCCCGACACGGAATCGCCGCGCCCTTTCACGACGCAGGTCCCCCGATCGAAGTCCGTACTGTAACTGAGTCTACGTCGCTCGATGTTCCCGATCAAGTGTTGCCGGGCGCGTGCGGAGCTGCGGGGCTGTGCTACCGGACCGAGAGTCCATTCTCGTACGTGTTTAGCGGTTGGACAGGGAGGGATGGGTAACGCTGTGGCCCCTCTCGAACGGGTATGCTCCGCCGCTCAAGGTGGCTTCACCAACCCATGCCACCCCCTCGGCCAGGCACGGGCTCTTTCTCGGTCCTTGACTGTACAGGAGAGGACACCTGGGGAAGGTGTGTGCGAGAAGGGATTCTCGCACGAGCGGCGGCATGTCAACTCGGACCGCCCCAAAACAGGGCGAATCGCGTGCGCCCGCCTCTGCGACCGTCCGCCTCTGCGATCGTCCGCCTCTGCGATCGTCCTCCTCTACGGTCGACCGTCCGAGACCCTGTTCTCGGTCCCGGAGAGCAGACGGCGGATGTTGCTGCGATGCCGGACCATTACCAGGAGCCACATCCCGAGCGTCAGACACAATAGCGGATAATGCTCCGCGACGGTCCACTCCGACACCGATGACAACAGCAGGAACGCGATCGGCAGACAGCACGCCGCCACAATCGATCCCAGCGACACATAGCCGCTCAGCTTGACGACCACGGCCCATACGGCGAACGATATCAACCCCGGCCAGGTCAGATACGGATAGATCCCGAAGATCACACCGAGCGACGTCGCCACGCCCTTACCACCCTTGAAGCGAAGGTATACAGGTGCGATGTTTCCGAGGACGCAACACATTCCCACGCCCAATAACACGAGGTCGGTGAGTGTCGCATCCGTCGCCGCTTGGCCACCGGCCGACAGTAACGCGTTGGCGACGAGGGTCGTCACCAGTCCCTTGCCGCAATCCAACACGAACACCAACACGCCCCATTTCCGGCCCAGCACCCGGCCGACGTTCGTGGCCCCGAGGTTGCCGCTGCCCTGCCGGCGAATGTCCACGCCCTTGAGCGCCGCGACGATGAGCCCGAACGGTATCGCACCGAGGAGGTAGGCGCCAATCACAAGCAGCGCGATCTGCCAGAGCTGCATCATTTTCGTATCGCTCCGTCCCCCACCCCTGGAAGGGGCGGGGCACCCAGCCACGATGCCTTACCAGTTGTTCTCAACGGCCGACCGGGGCGTCGGCCGCTACAGGGAGCCGCCTTGCTCAAATGCGTCCGCCGCGTCCGAGAGCGAGCCGATTATCACACGGCTCGTCACCGCGGTCTCGACCCATTCCTCCCAGTGGAGCATCCGCTCCTTCTCCTCCACCAGGATCCACGGATGGAAACACACGGACACGAAGTGACGCCTCTGGATCGCCCGCCGAAGGCGCCGGTGGTGCTTCGCCATCGTTCTCCTCACCGTTGCCTCGCGGCGCAAGAGGCCGCGATCATCCGTGCATACAGGCACTCTCAACAGCGGGGGCGTACCCTGCGCCAGGACGTACGGATGTCGGGCGTGATCGTGCTCTGCGCTGTAGCGAAACTTCTGCCGCGCCAGTTCGTCAGACAACCTCTCGTCCCAGTGGCCGTGCGGCGCGCGGAACCCGATCGGCTGATGTCCCAACTGCGCAAAGGCGTTGCGGCATGCGTAAACCAACTGCTTCAGCGCATCGTCGGCCAATTCGTGCACCGATTCGCCGGCAAAGCCGAGGACCGCGATTTCATGTCCGGCGTCTGCGAGGGCGTTGAGGTGGCGGGGCGCTAACTCGCAGAGTTTCGCCGGGCAATTGAACGTCGCGCGCAGCCCGTACCGCTTCAGCACCTTCAGAATGTGTCTCATCCCGTGGTCGGATAGTGACTCGCTGACAAAGTCGACGCCGCGCTCGTAGTCAAAGCACAGTCCGACTCGCGCTTCCCGGACCGCCGGCGCCTGCGGGCCCGACTCGTCTGCCGGTGCGCCGGCCTTCCGGCGAATCAGCCTGCCCAACAACCCGCGACGCTCCTTGGCCAAAGATGATCCTCCCGACAGCCGCCACCCACCTCTTCTCACATCATCCGTCGTGCCGGCCCGCGATCTCGCTGAAGACCGCGTCCAGCTCCGCCACGTGGCGCGACATGCTGATCCGATCTCGCAGTGACAGCGCCGCGGCCGACATCTTGCGGCGCAAATCTGCCGAGCGTAAGTCCTTGATCCGCCGCACCCACTCGTCCACGGCGTCCGGCGTGTCAATCACGAAACCCTCCCGGCCGTCGCACATCACTTCCGCCGCGCCGTTGAACGAAGTCGTAATGCACGGCACGCCGCGCGACAACGCTTCGAGCACGACGCGGCTGCACGGATCGTAGTAGGTCGGGTGCAGGCACACGTCCGCCGCGTGGAAGAACGAGACCATACGCCGCGTGGGGCCGGTAAACGTCACGAAGCGGTCCAGCTTCAGTGTGTTCAGCCGTCGCTGATACCGAACCGGATTGTCGCGCCCGACAACGAGCAACCGGAAACCGGTGAAGCCGGATTCCACCAGACGGGAAACGACCGTGATGAGCGGCTCCAGCCCTTTGAGACGGAAGTTGTGCGCGACGAACAACAGTAGCAACGAGTCGCCGTCGACGTTGTACTCCCTCCGGACCATTTCGCGGTCTGCGGCCCGTTCTTCCGGCGGTGTGACATCAGAGTTGACACCGTTGAAGACCACGCGGACCCGGGGGCTTCCCACGCCGTACAGGGACTCACATTGCCTTGCCACGTATTGAGAGACAGCCAGGATCAGCGGTCCCCCGTCGCGAAAGATATCGCTCTCCAGTTCCAGCAGCGACCGCTTCTTGAAGGAGAGGGCCGTCAAGGCGAGCTTCATCGCCCGCCGCGGCCACGACGCGCGCAACGCCACGTTCCGCCGGAGCGTTTCACCCACGAGGCCCCCGCGGGGCTGATATACGTCGGCCTCGGGCAGGGGTGCGATGGCGTGAATCAGATCGAATGGGTTCTCCTTCAAGAATGCCGAAGCCCTCCGAATGAAGGTCGCCACGCGCAGTGGGCCGAGCGTCTTGTTCGCCGGAATCGGATGGACTGTCATGTCGGGAGGCGAGGCCGTGGCCGTGGTCGTGATGATGTGGACATCGTGCCCGCGCTGTGTCAGCAGACGCGCAAGCTCCATCGTGGATGTCTCCGCGCCGCCGCGCCAGGACTCGATGCGTTCTATCACGATTGCGATTTTCACGCCTGCTGGCTCCTTTGAAATCGACCCGCGCGGCTTTGATCGTGCCGGGCCATCCGCCGCGCCCGCGCCTGGACCGACGAAATCAGCTCCCGCACTGCGGAACGGGACCGCCGCGATTCGGGGAGATAATGATACAGAAAACGCATTCGATCCGCGCGTGTCACGAGTGGCGCCGGCGAACTGTGGTCCAGCGCCGCCAGGTCCTTGATCATCCAACGTCGGCGGCGGACGGGCCGCGACAACATCCGCGCGAGGTCCAGCAGGCGCAGGACCACGCTACCGTCCGCATTGTGCGTCAGGAAGACGTGGCACAGATACAAATCCCGGTGGAAGAGGTCGTGCTCGTGCAACCGTCGCACGACGAGCGCGAGTTGCCGTAGGATCTCCACGCGCTCCTTCCACGGCGGGGCGTCCCGACCGTTGCCGATCGAGCGGTTCGCCAGGCGTTCCAGCGACATGCCCCCGACGTCCTCTGTCATCGAGAAACTCGCGACCTCCCAGAAGCCCTTCATCCGCTGCCCGAACGCCACGGACCGCACGGTCGGTATCCCGAGCTGCGTGAGCACCGTGATGAAGTGAACTTCCCGCCACGCGCTGCTCATTGCGATGCGACTCTCACACATCCGGCGCAGCTGCTCACACAACGGCGGCCGCTGAAACCGTTTGAGATAATACACCCGTGTATCGCCGTCATCGCCGGTGAGTTCGAGCCGGATCCGGTCCCGGTATGACGGCAGGCCCAGCTTCCTCAACTCGCCTCCGTTTTGATAGGCCATCACGTCCTTGAAGCCGGCAAGACCTGCTCGCTTCAGCCGGGAGACTGCCCGCGCGTCCGCCAGCACACCGCGATGCCGACTGAGCGTGATGCGTCGTGGATGCTCGTAGCCGTCAGGAAGCCGGGGGCCGAGCCCGTTGTCGATCCACGCGTCCTTCGCCCGCGGCAAGGACCCCGGCGATCGGACGCCGCGCGTCGTTTCTCGCCGATACCCGGCGCAGAACCGGCGGCACTCCGCAAGGGATAACGCCATGGGCATGAGGCTCTTACGAAGAGCGCCCAGGTGCTTCGCGGTCTGCCGGGCGTCCACCGCCTGCGGTGAGCCATCGGCCGCCCCGCGCGTCATGCGTTCGATGTCGATCAGACAGAAGCGCCAATGGCCGCGCTGGGTTCCGTCCACCACCCGATCGGTGAAGATGTGCTTTGCCACCATGTCGGGCCAAAGGAAGCCAGCCGTGTGGAGCCGACCGATCAAACCGCCCAGCTCGTAGAAGAGCCGAGCTCGCAGCCGGGCGTCGAGCGGCGACGGCTTCGGGAAGCCCGGCACGAGCCAGTGTTCCAAAGTGAAAGGCATCGGCGCCTTCTCGACCAGCACAAACGCTCGCACTGGCACGCCGCATTTCCGTTCTTCACCGAAGGCGACGCGTCGCATCGCCGGAATGCCCGCCTGCTCGAGTTCGCCGAGCATCCTCCATTCCTGACGCGGCTGAGAAATGCCCGCCCTTCCGCGCAGTAAGGGCCAAACGCTATGTTTCGGCGGAATCTTGAACACACGCTTCAGGAAGCACTGCAAGACCTGTCCGTTTGCCGCAATCTCCAGCGGGACCGCCTCACGGTGTCGATGCCACCCCACGGCCTCGCCCGCTTCGGCGCGCATCATGGCGTCGAAATCCGCCAGCCCCGCGGCGCGAAGGAGCGGCTCACGCCCCGATTCGATGGCCATCGTCGTACTCATGCCGATACGTCGTTGTCCTTGATGCTGCGATCGAGGAGGATCGTTCGAATCATTGCACGAACCGTCGACGAACACTTCGTCACCGGCTTCTCAGGAGTTGCGCAGGAATAACGTAAACGGTCGATTCGCCAAACGGCAAGCCGGGCGGCCGGCCAAGCGGCGCACTCGGTCATGTCATTCCTGCGCGATGCCTCAGCGCCCAGATAATCTCGCAGCCAACGAAGCTGCTCCGTCCGCGTCATCGAAACCCGCGCCTGCTTGCACAGGCTCGACAGGTCGCGGAGTTGCCCGTGCGCACGATAGATGCCGCAGCGCCGCAACCCACCCCGTGTCGAGTCGATCACGTAAACCGCTGGATGAGGACGCTCGTCGTTTGCCACGAGTAGATTACGCCACTGAAGATCCACGTGGTAGAAGCCCGCCGCGTGCATCCGAGAGACGATCCGGGCCGTGGACCGCAGCAGGTGCCGGCGTGCTGGGTCCTCGAATGCCTTGTGGGCGTCCGGCCACCGGTTTGCCGCCAACTCGTCCAAGGGAATCGCGCCCGGCACACCGCGAGTCAGGATGAATGCGTCCACCACACCATACCACCGGCGACGACACCCGTGGCAAACCACGTCTGGCACCAAGAGTCCGCAATGCTCTCGCAGGATGCGATAGTTTCGTGCTTCTGTAAAGCCCTTGTCATGCCGGCGCCAAGGCCCGACCGCACTCCGATGCCGCCAGCCCCTGCCGCTGTAGCGATACACTTTTAGAAAGTACACTCCGTGCCCGCTCGAAGTTGCCAGCCGGATCCGTTTGGTCAGTGTGGTGCCCGATTGGCCGACGACTTTGCCGAGTTTGCAGGCGACGTAGTCTCCGTACTGCCGCAGGCCGGCCGCCTTCAGCACTTGCTCCATCTCGGGTTCAACCCATGTCAGTTGCTCACGCATTTGAATATCTGAGAGGCGCTTGCAGCAGTCTGCATGTCCGTCCCCCACCCCTGAAGGGACGGGGCACCGGCGCTTTGGCGCAGGCGCCGCAATGCTGAGATAGACTCTACGTCCGACCGACTTCCGTCAGGATGGGCGGGTCGAACACGTGCCCGCGCTCCAGCCGCTGCACTTCCGTATCGCGAAACAAGTCCGACTTCGCCTGAACCCGCCGAAGCCACTCGCAGTCCCGTGCATCAAGGTGCTTCTTGTTCAGGTAGGTCAGGAGAAACCGCAACTGATCTGCCTTTGAGCAGAACTTCGGTGTCAGGACACCCATCGCTGCGATGTCCCGAACGATGCTATCCTGGCGGCGTTGCAGCAAGCGAATCCGCTTCCCGACCGAGGCGTCCAGGAAGTAGAACTCGAAACGATCGCCGGGCAAGACACGGATCAACACGTTTCGCCAAAACAGGTCTCGATGGACGAACCCCGCCTCGTGCATGTGGCGAACCTGTTTCGCCAGCGAAGTCAGGATTTCCCACCGCCCGCGGCGAGCGGCATCCGAATCCGCGCAGTCGCTGAAGGTCTTGATAAAGGACGAAAGCGGCATCGCATCCGGCACGGACTCCGTAATCAGGAAGCAACTCCGTACGAAGCCGGCGACACGACGTTCCCCAAAGGCGATCGGTCGCACCGCCTGGATGCCCAGTTGCCGCATCAGCCGAAGCGCCCGAAACTCGCTCCTGGCCCGGCTCGCTTTGAGAAACGTTCCCCGAAACGCCCCGCGCAAGCGATCGGAGCATCGCGGATAGTGGTAACGCTTGATATAGACGGAGGAAGACGAACCGATCAGATCCTGCCAGATTGTATCCGTCGTCCGGCTCCACGCCGCGAGCCTGTTGCCCGTGCAGGCCAGCACTGATGCGACGCACTCCAGTCCCGCGCGACGCAAGTGATCGCGAAAGGGAGGATCGATCCAAACGTAGTCTCTGGTCAACATCATCCGCAGTCGAGGACTCCGTCAAACGTAACAAACCGCTGCGCCCGACCGCAACCAAAGTGTGGCACAGCGCGGCCGACGACCGCAGTCAAAGTGTGCCACAGGTTTTTTCGCTGGGCCGAGAATCCTTTCTCGGCCCTCAGGTCGATGCCGAGAAGGGATTCTCGGCAGAGCGGTTTCTCGGGATCCGTCCCCCACCCTTGGAAGGGGCAGGGCACCCAAACTGACCATTCTGTTCGTTGATCTGCTTACTCACCGGACCGCACGCCAACAACTCCGCCGCCTTCTCCAGCACAACCGAGGGCTCCAACTTCCGCATACAGTCGTGGTGCTTCAACGGGCACACACGCTCCATGCACGGCTGACACTCGAGATTGAGCATCGCGATCCGTTCCTTCGCGAAACGCGTCTCCGTCCACGCCGGATCGCTCGATCCGAATACCGTCACCACGGGCACGCCGAACGCCGGCGCGAAGTGGCGCGGCCCCGTATCGTTCGTGATCAGCAGCCGGCACCGCCGAACGAGCGCTTTCAGCGGTCCCAACCCGAGCGGCGGATCGACGAAGACCTCGATCGGCTCCTGTGCGGCTGCCACGAGCCGGTCCGCAATCTCCCGCTCCCGTGGTCCCAGCGAGGCCACCACACGGGCGCCGTGTTCTCGAGTCAGGGCGTCCGCCAGTGCGGCATATCGCTCCGCCGGCCAGCACTTCGCCGATCCGTAGTTTGCACCGGGGTTCAGCACAACGAGCGGCCCGTCGCCGCGGCGTTTCCCCAGGCGTTCATCAATCGCTGCCTCGTCGGCAGGGGTCGTTCCAAGCTCCAACGCGTCGCCCGGGTCGTCGCAGCCTACCGCCTTCGCCAACGCGTTGTAGTAATCCAAGGCCGGAATCGGTACAAACCGGCGGCCCTCTTTCGGCGGCCGGAGTCGGTCCGTCAAGAACGGCCCCCGCCCTTCCCGCGAATACCCCACACGACGCGTCGCACCCGACAGGTATGCCACCAAGGCGGACCGGAAGGAATTCGTTAAGAGGATCGCGAGATCGATTCGTTCGCGGCGCAGCCGGCCCGCGAGCGCCGCCGCAGCGCGGACCCCACGACCCCCGCTGCCCGACCAGAAGACCGTCGCATCGCTGAAATCGGTTCCGGCCAGCACGTCCGCCACATAGGGCCGCATCAAATGAACGATGTGGGCGCTGGGAAACCGCCGTCGGACCGCGCGCAGCGCGGACGTGGCCATCACGACGTCCCCAACCCAGTTCGGCACGGATATGAGAATCCGCGAAACCTCAGCCAAGACACAGCCTCCGCCACACGCGTCTTATGTGGCCGTAGTCTAGCCCACCGCCCACGCGCCTACAATTCACATCGGACTGCAACATCTTTTGCCGTGACACGTGGAATTCCCAATGTCGCCTAACTAGATTCCCGAGGCCTCCGGTCTACGTGATTTCTTCCTCTGGACACCGGCAGGCAGACAGTGCGATCAGGAGAACCGTCCAATGGGACTCATGTCCGGCAAGAAGGGGATCATTCTTGGCGTCGCGAACGGCGACAGCCTCGCGTGGTCCATTGCGCAGCGACTGCATGCTGAAGGCGCCACAATGGCCTTCAGCCATCTTCCGGGCGAGAAGATGGAACGGCGAGTCCGGTCCGTCACCGATCTCATCGGCGCAGAGATCGTCATTCCCTGTGACGTGACCCAGGACGCCGACATCGAGCGCTTTGTCGGGAAGGTAGGCCAAGCATACGGCAGTATCGACTTCATCGTACACGCGGTCGCCTTTGCACCGCGGGAGTGTCTGGCGAACCGTTTCTGGCAAACGCGCCGCGCTGATTTTGAACTCGCGATGAACATCAGCGCGTACTCCCTCATAGCCATTTGCCAGAAAGCGTTTCACATCCTGCGTGAAGGCGGATCCGTTCTGACACTCTCGTATCTCGGCGCCCAGAAGGTCGTGCCCGGTTACAACGTCATGGGTGTCTGCAAGGCCGCACTCGAGAGCAGCGTACGTTACCTTGCCGCCGATCTGGGCGATCTGCGCCGCGTGCGCGTCAACGGCATCAGCGCCGGTCCCTGCCGCACTCTCAGCTCTGCGGGAATCTCCGGTTTTGACAAGGTGCTCGATCACTACCCAGCCAAGTCGCCGCTCAAGCGCAACATCTCGCCTGATGAGGTCGCTAAGGCAGGGCTCTATCTACTCAGCGAACTCTCAAGTGGGATCACCGGCGAAATCCACTACGTAGATGCGGGCTATAGCATCATAGGGTGGTAGCGCGGCGCGGCCGTCGGGACTGAGGGACCTAGGGACCGAGGGGGTGAGGGATCGGTCCCTCGATCCCTTGATCTGATCCCTTCAGCTGCGGCCGGAGGCCGCGCTGTGCTTGACGCCCCCTCTGTAAAACGCTAATGTCTTCACGCCCGGAGCGGTGGGCAATATCGATATCCATCGCCCAAACAGGGTTTCGGCATAGGGAGGCTACTCTTGGGCTACGATTGTATCGTCTGCGTGAAACAGGTTCCCGACACGGCCAATATCACGGGCGACGTGATGAACGAGGACGGGACTGTCAATCGCGCCGCGCTCCCCACCGTCTTCAATCCCGAGGATCTCCACGCGCTCGAAGCCGCCCTCCGCATCAGGGACGCGTATGGCGGCTCCGTCACCGTCTTGACCATGGGGCCGCCCAATGCGAGCGATACGCTTCGCGAGTCCCTTTTCCGAGGCGCTGATCGCGTTCTGCTCCTCACCGATCGGAGGGCCGCGGGCAGCGACACGCTCGCGACGAGCTACATCCTCAGCCAGGCGATCAAGAAGATCGAGCGATATGATCTGGTTTTCTGCGGGCGACAGGCCATCGACGGCGACACCGCCCAGGTCGGTCCGCAGCTTGCCGAGAAGCTCGGCATTCCCCAGGTCACGTACTTCGAGCGCATCGTTGCGCTGGACGAGGTCAAGGCACGTGTTCGGCGAAACGTCGGCAACGGCTGGGAAATCGTCGAGACCCCGCTTCCGGCGTTGTTCACGGTGCTCGACACCGCCAACACACCTGCCCCGCCGGCCGCCAGACGTGTGATGCGATACAAGCGCGCGCTCACTGCCTACGAGGTCGCCAAGGGCGTTGCCGCCGAGATGCCTGATGCCGATGCTGAAGGCCGCGACGGCGAGACCGCACGTCGCGTCGAACAGCTTACAATGAACGACCTGCTGATCGAGCAGTGGGACCTCGACTTCATCAAGGCCGACATGCAGTGGTGCGGACTGGCCGGTTCGCCGACCAAGGTCCACCGCGTCCAATCGATCGTCCTGACCAAGGAGGGATTCACAGAGGTCCCGCCGACTGAGCAAGGCGTCAGAGACATGATGCACGAGTTGATCGTCGATCACACGTTTGGATGAGTTGATCGTCGGGCGCACGGGAATACGAGATGATCGAACCGAACCGAAAAGGCGAAATCTGGGTCTTCGCGGAGCAGGAAGACGGAAGCCTCAGCGATGTCGCGCTCGAACTGTGCACGAAGGCGCGGGAGTTGGCCGATCGGCTCCACGTCAAGATGGGCGCGGTCCTGCCAGGCTCGAACATACGTGAGCTGGCGAAAACGCTCATCACACATGGCGCCGACAAGGTGTACCACGTCGATCACGGCGAACTCGAACACTACCGCACGCTTCCATACGCCCGGGTGATGTGCCGCCTGATCGCGAAGCACAAGCCGCAGGTGGTCGTTTACGGCGCCACGCCCATCGGCAGGGACCTTGCCCCGCGAATCGCCTCCGAGATGAAGGCCGGCCTCACGGCGGACTGCACCGACCTTGCAATCGGCGACTACGTAGAGCGCAAGGCCAAGACGACGCACAAGGACTTGCTCTTGCAGGTCAGGCCGGCTTTCGGCGGCAACATCATCGCCACCATCATCAACTACGATCGCTGGCCCCAGATGGCCACGGTGCGAGAAGGTGTGATGCGGTTGAATGAGCCGGACCCAAACCGCAAAGGCGAGATCATCGATGAGGCGATCGAGCTGGGCGACTTCGATCTTGCCGTCAAACTCATCGAACGCCACCGCGTGCCCAAGACCGTCAACCTGAAGGCTGCCCGCGTGATCGTCGCCGGCGGCGGCGGTGTCGGCAGCAAGGAGAACTTCCAGCTCATCCGCGATCTGGCCGGCGCGATCGGCGGCGCTGTCGGCGCTTCTCGGGCCGCCGTGGACAGCGGTTTCATTGGCAAGGAGTATCAAGTCGGCCAGACCGGAACAACCGTCCGCCCCGCGCTCTACATCGCGTGCGGCATCAGCGGGCAGGTGCAGCATCGTGCGGGCATGGAGGAATCCGCGAAGATCATCGCCATCAACCGGGACAAGGAGGCTCCCATCTTCGCCGTCGCCCATTACGGTATCGTCGGCAACCTGAACAAGGTCATCCCGATGATGATCAAAGCCGTCAGGGAGAGAGCCGACTAGGAAGACACGCGTCAGCCGCCCTCCGTGTCGCGATGGTCGGCCGCGGAGCGTCAAGAGCCGAGAGCTTCAGCAATGCCCAACTTCTTCAAAGACAACGATGACCTCCAGTTTCTATTCCGGCATCTCGACCTGACTCGGATTGCCGAGGCGCAGGAGGACGGATTCCAACCGACTGACGGCCCCGGCAGCGAGTATGCCCCCACCGATGCCGCGGACGCCGTCGACAACTACCGCCGGATTCTCGAGATCGTCGGTGACATTGCAGCCAACCACATCGCGCCGCGAGCCGAACAGGTCGACCAGGACGGCAACACGCTCAACGAAGACGGCACTGTCACGCTCGGTGCGCACGTGCGGGCGAATATCGACACGCTCGCCAAGGCCGATCTCATGGGCTTTACGCTTCCGAGGAAATACGGCGGCCTCAACTGTCCCAACGCGGTTTATTCGATGGCCACCGAGATCGTCAGCAGGGCGGATGCGTCGCTCATGAACATCTTCGGGCTCCAAGGCATCGCTGAGACCATCAATGCCTATGCCAGCCAGGAGATCAAGGACGAGTACCTCCCCAAGTTCGCTCGCGAAGGGGCGACCGGCGCCATGGTTCTCACCGAACCGGACGCAGGCAGCGACCTCCAGGCCATCAGCCTCCGCGCCACGCAGGACGATAACGGCCAATGGCGTCTCAACGGCGTGAAGCGGTTCATTACCAACGGCTGCGGCGAGGTGCTTCTGACACTTGCTCGCAGCGAGCCGGAGATTACGGACGGCCGCGGCCTGAGCCTCTTTCTTTCGGATCGCTGTCAGCAGATCAAGGTTCGCCACCTCGAGAACAAGCTCGGCATCCACGGCTCGCCTACATGTGAGTTGGTTTACACGGACGCGCCGGCCAAGCTCATCGGTGAGCGACAACGCGGCTTGATTACATACGTCATGGCGCTGATGAACGGGGCCAGGATCGGCATCGCGACGCAGTCATTGGGGATCGCCGAGGCTGCCTTCTCCGTCGCCCGGCGATACGCCCACAGCCGCAAGCAATTCGGCGTGGCCATCGAGAGACTGCCCGCCGTCGCCGAGATGCTCAGCGAGATGCGCATCGCCATCGAGGCTGTCCGGGCACTCGTCTATGAGGCCTGTTTCTTCGCCGACCTCGAGAACACTAACGGTCGCATCCTCGAGTTCTCGCCCCCGACCGACGGGGCTGAGCTCAAGCGTCGCAAGGCCGACGCGCGGACTCTCAAGCGGCTCAACGGCATGCTCACGCCGATGGCGAAGTACTGCGCCTCCGAGATGTGCAACCGGATTGCCTACGACGCCCTTCAGGTCCTCGGCGGGTCGGGCTACATGAAGGACTATCCGGTGGAGCGCTTCCTACGCGACGCGCGAATCACCAGTATCTACGAAGGCACGAGTCAGTTGCAGGTCGTCGCCGCCGTTCGCGGGGTGTGCTCCGGCACCTTTGAACGGCGCATCGAGGAGTTGGAGAAGAACGAGTACACCGACAAGCTCCTCCACGGACTCAAGCAAACCCTCGACGAGGGGAAGCAGGAAGTCCTCAAGGGTGTTGCATTCGTCAAGCAGCGCGGCATCGACTACATGGATCTCTACGGGCGAAAGCTGGTAGACTCCGCCGTTGCCGTGCTGATTGGCCATCTGTTCTTGCAGCAGGCCGCGTCGAAGCACGAGGCGCTCGCCGAAGCGGCCCAGCGCAAGCGCCAGGTCGCCCGCCGCTATATCGAGTCCAACGCGCCGACAATCCGCCGCAACGTGGCGCTTGTCTGCAGCGGCGACACCTCTGTCATGGATGAAATGGAAATTCTCGCCGGCCCGCCGCCCACGGCGTCATGACCAGAGTGCCCGTGACACTATCGGCTCGGATTCGGTCGCTGGCAGGCGCGTCGGCCGCTACGAAGACTCGCAGACCGTTCTAACCGTGTCATCGCTCCATTGGGAGGACTCTCACCACCAAACGGCTTTCGATCCGGTCCAAGTCACTCGATCTTAACCCAGTGTATCGCAGTGATCGTCGCTCCGTCGGTCTCGAAGATGAACGAATCGTCGCCCGGTGGCTCGTCCTTCTCCTTGGTTTCGTCGTCACCCTGGTCCGTGGTTAGAATGTGCGTTGGCGGAAGGTCGGCTTTCTTCAGCCGTCTCAGCGCGGCGAGCGTGGGGTGGCCGTGCCTGTCACCCGCCGGAATGACCGCCCATTCGGGGTCGACCGCTTTCAGGAAGGGCAACGAGGATGATCCGTTCGAACCGTGGTGTGGAACTTGGAGAACGGTTGCCTTGAGCGAGTATTCCTCGGATTGTCTGTGCCGCTGGAGAAGTTCGTACTCCTTGCTGTTGATCTCCTCGTCGTCGGCCGGCTCCTCGAGTTCCTCGGGGCGTCCGTTGATGTCGCCCGTAATCAGAAACGATACGCTTCCGTACACCAGCTTAAAGACCAGCGAGGCGTTGTTCCGGCGTGGGCTCTCTTTGACCTTGCGGTGAGAAACAGGGTCAACCGCGGGCGGTTCCTTGTCGACATTCAGATAGACGACATAGACGTCGTCGTCCTCATCCTCCGTGTTACGGTCGTCGATGACTTCGTATTCGCCTGCCTCGACATAATCATCCAGCGGCATGTAGATCTCGCATCCGTGCTCGTGGCGCACCTGTTCGAGGAACTTCTCCCAGCCGGAGTTCGGCTTGTTGATGTTGGGGTGACGATACCCCGTATTCCAGAATTGCCTGACGTCGTATCCCTTGAGGATTTTCTTTGCGCCGAGGTAGTGGTCCTGATCCGCGTGCGTGACAACGAGGATGTCTATCGGTTCACTCTTCCTGACGAACTTCAGCACGTACCTCGACAGCTCCTTGCCGCCCCGGTCTCCGCCGTCAATGAAGATGTGCTGGCGGTCGCCCGGCGTTTCGATCAACATCGCCAGGCCGCCGCCCACGTCGATGAAATGCACGCGGAGATTCGAGGAGTCCAACTGGACGTTCTTCAAGGCCGTCTGGCTTGTCGGTGGATCGACACCGAGCGCAGCTTCCGCCAGAACACAACACAGCACTGCGATGATGGCCAAACGCAGCTTCGACATGGCTTCACCCCTCTTGTGTTTTGTTGAATCTCGACTTGAATCCGGCTCGCAAGTATGGTATATGTTAGGTATCGAGGTTTCATCTGTCAAGTTCGCCAAAATGGTCCGCGATGCCAGGCCTCGTCCGCGGAGTCGAGAAGAAGATGCCGGTGGCGCTGGAGAGGCGAGGCAAAGGCAAATCGGGACGCATGGCGATGCGGTCAGCCGAACGGCCTGATACGGATAGCAGCCGGTGGCAAAATGGAAGACGGAGGCTCGGAAATGTTGTTTTTGACCGCGAGAACCACCGGCGAGACGCCGGTGCCACAGTTTTGCCACAGCCTGATCGGCGGTACGCACAGTGGTCCGTCTTTCAGCGGCGGACGAGCGGGATCTGCCTGAAGTTCTCTACGTCGATGAGCCCTTGGTTCGTGAGCTTGAGCTTGCCGATCACCGACAGGCTCAGGAACGCCATCGCCATGAACGGCTGCTCGAAGGGGCAACCCAATACCCGGGCGGCGGCGGACAGGCAACGGAGTTGCGTCGCCACGCGCTCGGCGGGCTCATTGCTCACCACGCCCGCGATCGGCAGCGGCACGTCTGCCAGCACCCGTCCCTCGTGAACGACGGCCATTCCTCCGTGCAGCTTGATGAGGTGGATGGCGGCAGTGAGCATGTCTTCGTCGGACATGCCGATGACGATGAGGTTGTGTGCGTCGTGAGCGACGCTCGATGCGATCGCTCCACCCTTCAAGCCGAACCCCCGAACGAAGCCGCGACCGATCTCACCCGTGGCACGGTGCCGCTCGATGACGACTATCTTCGCCAAGTCGCGCGACGGGTCGGCAATAAGCTGTCCGTCTCGAACCGTTGCACGCTCGATGCAACGCTCCGTATCGATGCGGTTCTCCTGGGCGTGGATGATGTGAACCTCGGGCGGCAAGGACTCACTGCTCCCCTCGGGAGCGGGTATCTTGAAATCACCCAACTCGATCCAGTGCGTGTCGATGCTGCTGCGTAATTGAATGCGCTGCTCCTTCTCACTGCGTTTCGCGATGCACCTTCCGCCCTCGGCCACGAGTTCGCCGCGATGCAGCACTTCCGTGACGCGGCAGCTCTCGAGGTTTTCGAGGACGGCGATATCCGCGTAGTAGCCCGGCAGGATGGCGCCGGTGCGGTGGAGCCTGAAGAACCTCGCGGCGTTGTACGATCCGAGCCGCACTGCCAGGATAGGGTCGAGACCCTTGGCGATTGCAGTACGGATCATGTAGTCGATCTGCCCCTCTTCGAGCAGGTCTTGCACATCCTTGTCGTCCGTGCAGAACATGAAGCGATCGGCCGTGGCTCGCGTGACGAGCGGGAGGAGCGCTTCGAGATTCCGCGTCTGCGAGCCCTCGCGGATCATAATGTGGAGGCCGCAGCGGAGTTTCTCGGCTGCTTCCTCGGCCGTTGTACACTCGTGGTCGCTCATGATTCCGGCAGCGGCGTAGGCGTTCAGGCCCGCGCCGGCGAGGCCCGGTGCGTGGCCGTCAATCACGAGCTTTGAGGCAATGGCGAGCTTCTGGAGCACATCCTCCTGTGCCTCGATGACACCCGGATAGTTCATCATCTCGGCCAGCCCCAGGACCCACTGGTTGGCGAGGAACGGTTCAATGTCTTCGGCGGTCAGCTCGACGCCCGCGGATTCGAAGGGGCTCGCCGGCACGCACGAACTGAGCATGACGAAGATGTTGATCGGTGCGTACTTCGCGGTCCTGAGGACGAAGGAGATTCCCTCCGTGCCCATCACGTTCGCGAACTCGTGGGGATCGGCGACAACAGATGTCGTGCCGTGGGCGACCACGACTCGGGCAAACTCCGGCACGGACAGGAGTGAGGACTCGATGTGCACGTGTGCGTCGATGAAGCCCGGGCACGCGTAACGTCCTTCCAAGTCAAGAGTTCTGTGCGCCTCGTGCGGGCCGAGCCCCGCGATCCGCTCTCCGAAGATCGCCACGTCGGCCGTGTGGATTTCATTGGAAATGACATTGACGACCTGGACGTTCTTGAGGAGAAGATCGGCGGGACGACGCCGGGCCGCAACGTCTATCAGATTCTTCAAGTCGTTATCGGGCACTGCGGGACCTCCGGGATATGGTTGATCGCGGTGTAATTATAAGCGATCCGGCGTGGGAAGGCGACGCCAAGAAAAACGGCTGCCGGCGTGCTTGTCGATCGCTTTGAATATGGTATCATGCAGTGTTCTTTACGGTCCGGTCGGGGCGGTGGTTGACCCGTCCACCGGGGGCCGAGGGATCCTGTAAGATCAGAAAGGCGCCGAGGCTCTTATGGCGGTTGCAATACGATTGGTTCGTTTGGGACGCCGACATCGGGCGTTCTTCCGGTTGCGGGTTTCGGATTCCAGATTCGCGCCGACGGGACGGTTCCTCGAGGAGGTCGGTATGGTCGATCCCATCGTGAAAGACCCGAACAAGAAGGTCGTGCTGAAGAAGGAGCGGATCGAGTACTGGCTCGGCCACGGCGCGAAAGTGTCGCCAACCGTCAGCTCGCTGCTCAAGAAGCACGGCGTCAGCGGGACGAAGAAGCCCTAGCCGCGCCGTGCAACGTGGCGTCACGGGTGGCAGACCATGCGGATCGATGTCCTGACGCTGTTCCCGGAGGTCTGCGAGCCGTTTTTCGCTGCGAGCATCCTGGGTCGCGCACAGGCTTCGGACCTGGTCACGATCCGATGCCACAACATTCGAGACTACGCGGCGGGTCCGCATGGGGCCGTCGATGACCGGCCCTTCGGCGGCGGTCCCGGCATGGTGTTGATGTGCCAGCCGGTGTTCGACGCTGTCGAGGCGGTCGAGAATGAAGCTGACGCGGTCTCGACGCGAATTCTGCTGACGCCCCAAGGCGAACCGTTTCGGCAGAGTATCGCCGCCGAGTTGGCCGCTTGTGAGTATCTCGTCCTGTTGGCAGGGCATTACGAGGGATTCGACGAACGTATTCGGCTGGGGCTCGCGCCGCGAGAAGTGTCCATCGGCGATTATGTGCTTTCCGGGGGTGAGGCGGCGGCGATGGTCCTGGTTGATGCGGTTGTGCGTCTGATCCCGGGTGTATTGGGAGATCCCGAAGGAGCGTTGGACGATTCGTTCTCGATCATGGCCGGCACGACGCCGGATGCCGGAGAGACCTGGAAAGGCGCCGGCTACTTGGAGTACCCACAGTACACGCGGCCCCGAACGTATCGTGGCATGGAGGCTCCGGAGATACTCCTGAGCGGCGATCACGGCAGAATCAGGTCCTGGCGTTTGGAGGAAGCGAAGCGTCGCACAGCCCGGCGTCGGCCCGACCTGATGCGGGCGTCGGATGCGGAAGGCAAAGGCGCCGCGGAAGGCCGAGTGGAAGAGACAGACAAGCTGGAGAGTCATGATGCGTAACAAATTCATCGAAGATGTCGAGGCCGCCCACATGAAGAAGGACGTGCCTGAGTTTGAGGTGGGCGACACGGTGTCCGTTGGCGTTCGCATCATTGAGGGATCGAAGGAACGCGTGCAACCGTTCATCGGCGTCGTGATCGCACGCCACGGTGGTGGCATGAGCGAGACGTTTACGGTCCGACGCATCGTGAACAACGAGGGGGTAGAGCGCATCTTTCCGTTGCAGTCGCCGCGCATTGTCGGCGTCGAGGTCATGCGTCGCGGCAAGGCCCGGCGGGGCAAGCTGTACTTCCTGCGAGATCGCGTGGGCAAAGCCCGAAAGCTGCGTGAGCGTCGAGTCTCTTCGGCAAAGACCAAGGGCACGGGCGCCAAGTCTGCGGGCGCGGGGCGGCCCGCGGCGGCACAGGGCGAGCCGGCATCCCAAGAAGAAGTCGCCGCGACGGTGTGACGTCCATCCTCCAGCGTGTGCGGTGTTGTGTGACGGCGTCCATGGCAGGATCGACGGGGGGCACGCGCGTGCATTTGCTGTGAGCAAAGACAAGCGGCAAGAGCTGGGACGGGCCGGTGAACTCGCCGCGAACAAGCACCTCAAACGCTGCGGCTACCGAATTCTGGCGAAGAACTACACCTGCGCGGCGGGGGAAATCGACATCATCTGCCGGGAGGGAACGTGCATCGTTTTCGTCGAGGTCAAGACCCTTGCCGACGATGCCGCGTCGGATCCCGAATCCAGAATCGGAACAGCGAAACAGAAGAAACTCCTGCGTGCGGCGCGGTACTGGCTGGCCACACAGGGTGAACCGGATTGCGCCTACCGTTTCGACGCGATAGGGATCATAATGCCTCCGGGAGAGAGCCCGCGGATCAGGCACATTCAGGATGCCTTTGTGCCGCCGTAATAGACGTTTCGCACGCACCCGCGGCCCAATCGGAAGACGGTCATGCAAACACTCTTCGACTCGCACTGCCACCTGACCAGTGGCGAGTTGTACCCGCAGGTGGACAACGTGATAACGCGGGCGCGCGAGGCAGGCGTCGCCGAAATCATGACCGTGGCGCAGGATTTGGATGACGCCGAAAGGGCGATCAGGCTGTCCGACGAGGTCCCGTCCGTTTACGTTGCGGCCGGGATCCATCCTCACGAATCGGCGAAGACGCGAGGGCATTGGGACGAAGCGCTGTCCTCGCTCGCTGCGAGGGCGGATGTGTTCGCCGTCGGAGAGACCGGGCTCGACTACCACTACGACTTCTCAGATCGGCAGACGCAGCAGTGCGTCTTTCGGAGACAGTTGGAGATTGCCGTATCGGTCGACAAGCCGGTGGTCATTCACTCGCGCGAGGCTTACGAGGATACGATGACGATCCTCGCCGACCACCCGAGCCTGCGGGGCGTCGTGTTTCATTGCTTCTCCGGAACCGAGCGAGAGGCTGCGGAGATCTTGGAGCGCGGCTACTACGTGTCTCTGACCGGCGTGGTTACATTCAAGCGGTCGCACGCGTTGAGGGCACTCGCGCGGACGATTCTCTCCGACCGACTGATGATCGAGACGGACGCTCCGTACCTCTCACCAGAGCCGGTTCGGAATGTCAGGCCAAACGAGCCTGCGTTGCTGGTTCACACGGCATCGTGTATTGCGAAGGAACGCGGCATGGATATGGGGGAATTGGCTTCTGTCACGTCGGCCAACACCCGACGTTTCTTTCGGATTGCCTCTGAGAGTGGCGAATGACTGAGCAAAAGCGGAAGGCTGCGATCGGACTCGACGTCGGCGGGACGGCCATCAAGGCCGGTCTGGTGACGGCTGCGGGCGAGGTGTTGGCCCGTGCGACGATGGCTACCGAGACGGACCGCGGCGTCGATCACGTCATTGGTAATATGGTGCGTCTGATCGATGAGCTTCGCAGCCCGTCGGTTGGTGAGGTGGACCCACTGCAAACGGTGGGCCTCGGGATGCCTGGTACCTTGAGTCGCCAACGCGGCATCGTGATATCCCCGCCGAATCTCCCCGGCTGGCGGGATGTTCCCATCGTGGACCGACTCGGTGCGGCGACGGGCCTGCGCGTCATCCTCGATAACGATGCGAACAACGCGGCACTCGGAGAGTATCTCTGCGGCGCCGGCAGCGGCATTCGGGATATGGCGATGCTGACCCTCGGCACTGGCATCGGCGGCGGGCTGATTCTCGACGGGCGCCTGTGGCATGGCGCGTACGAAAACGGCGGCGAGTTGGGGCACATGATCGTCCACGCAGGCGGCCGGCGCTGCAAGTGCGGGCAAATGGGCTGCCTGGAGGCCTATGCGTCCGCAACGAACATCGCCATTCGCGCGATGGAGGCCGTCGAGGCCGGGGAACCGTCATGCTTGAAGGACATCCGCGACCGCGGTCAGCCGATCCGCGCCGAGATGATCGCGGAGGCCTTCGCGGCGGGAGACCCGGTCGCGACTTTCGTTTGGACGGAGGCGTGCCGCTATCTCGCGATCGCCTGCGCAAACATCCAGCACATGTTGAACGTGGAGCGCATCGTGTTGGCGGGAGGGCTCAGCGGAGCCGGTGAGCGACTCAGACAGCCGGTCGTGCAGGCTCTTGAGGAGGTTTCGTCGGGCATGCTCGGGGCTTCGCCGGAAATCCGAATCGCCAGGCTGGGGAATGATGCCGGTTTCATCGGATCGGCCCTGAGCGCCTTCCAGCCCGACTGATCGATCAAACAGCATTACGCGCGGATGCACCTGTCTTCTGTCGAGGAATCCAAGCCAACGGAGGCGACGCAGCATCTCGCGGGACTGACGCGCCCCGCCGAGTCTGTCACGGACCCCGTTCGGGCGGCAGAGATTAAGCCGGATTGAGCGGCGCGGCCGAGGTGAGTAACATGCAACGCGTCGCGATCGGTGTTGGTCGCCTGGGATTCCCACATGCGCGTACGCAAGAGATTGTTCTGGGCTCTTCTGGCGCTGCCGATCGTGTTCGTCGTGGGCACGGCCGGCTACATGAGCGTGGAAGAAGGGATCACGGTGGGCCAGGCGGCCTACATGACCATCATCACGATTTCCACGGTGGGGTACACGGAGGTTTGGGAGCTGAGCGATGGAGGGCGGACGTGGACCGCGGTGGTCATCGTCTTCGGCTGGGCTTCGGTCACACTCGCTTTCGCGACGTTAGCGGCCTTGATGGTGAGCGGCGAAATCCGGGGGATCCTGGGGAGGCGCAAATTGGAAGACAAAATCGCAAAACTTGACGGCCACTTCATCATTTGCGGATACGGCCGCATGGGGAAGCTGATCGGTGATCGTCTGCGGAGCCAGGGCAAGAAGGTTGTCGTCATCGAGACGGACGACCGGCGTACTATGCTCGCCGAGGAGGATGGTGTCCCGTACGTGCTGGCCGACGCCACGGATGACGACACCCTTCGCCAGGCGGGCATCGACCGGGCGGGGGGGCTCGTTGCGGCGATGGGCGGCGACGCCGCGAACGTCTTCGTCACGCTGAGCGCAGCCAATTTGCGCAAAGACATCCCGATCATCGCGCGGGCCGAGTTTCACGATTCCGAACCGAAGCTCAAGCGGGCCGGCGCCACGCACGTCGTCTGTCCTCATGCGATCGGTGCGATGAGGATGGCCAATCTTCTGTCGCGGCCCGCCGTGGCACACGTGGTTGACATTACCACGTCAGGCCTGGAATGGGAGATCGAGGAGGTGAATGTTCCGGCGGGCTCCAAGCTCGCGGGGCGACCACTGAGCGACCTACACCTGCGGAAGCGGGTCAACGCGACGATCATCGCAATCAGAAGGAACGACGGATCGACGGCGGTAAACCCGGGCGCGGAGGCCATGATCCACGGCGGCGATTCACTGGTTGTTATCGGACCGGCTGGCATTGCCGAGGCGCTGCGCAAGCTTGGCATCGAAGACGCCTCATGAGTCTCGAACTCGCCATCTGCCTTGTCGCTCTGGTCCTCTGGACGCTCACTGTCATCCAGGGAAGCTGCGCTCTGTGGCAGGGCGTGCGCTTCCACAGATACGTTTCGGAGAGGGTCGACCGCGCGCCGGACCTGGCGGACGAGAGCGGGCGTTTCAAGTACCAGCCCAAGGCGGCGGTGGTTCTTCCGTGCTGCGGCATTGACGACGAACTCCGGCAGACGGTGCAGGCCTTGCAGTGTCAGAACTACGCGGACTATGAAGTCATCTTCACGTTTGAATCAGAAGAGGACCCGGCCTACGCGGCGGTCGGTGAGTGGATCGACGACTGGGCCTCGCTGCCACATCGCCGCGTCGTTGCCGGTCTCACCGAGGGGCGTTCGCAGAAGGTGCATAATCTGCTGGCCGCGGTAGAAGAAGTGTCACCGGATCGAGAGGTCTTCGCGTTCCTCGATTCGGATGCCGTGCCCGGTGAAGACTGGCTCGGTCATATGGTCGCGCCGCTCGAGGATGAGACGGTCGGCGCGACGACGGGCTATCGGTGGTATTCCGCCCGGGGCGGGTTCGCGGAGGGCCTGCGATGCAATTGGAACGCGGCCACCGTCACGCTGCTCAGCGACGAGAAGCTCAACTTCTCCTGGGGCGGGGCGACGGCGATCCTGCGGAAGACCTTCGAGGCCTTCGAGATTTCGAAGCACTGGTCCACGTCCCTCACCGATGACTACCCGATTACACTGGCGGCCCGACGCGCGGGCAAGATCATCCGCTTCGTCCCGCAGGCACTCATCCCGAGCGAGGATAGCACCACACTGCGGGACTTCTGGGTGTTTGCCCGACGCCAACTTATCATCACGCGGGTGTATGTGCCTGAGATATGGCGGGCGGGGTTCACGCTGTGTCTGAACTTCGTCGTCGGCGGGACGGCGGCGGCGGCACTCTTCTTCGCCTCGCTGCTGGGTTGGGTGGGCGGTCCGGCCGTCACGATCGCGGCATTCGCAGGGTGGATGCTCGTGCTCGCGCTAGCATCCGGCAAGGCGCTCGTGCGGCAACTGGCCATCCGGAAGGTGCTCCGGCCGCCCGCCTGGACATGGCTGGATTTCTGGTGGGACGTCGGCGGAGTCAGCCTGACGGGCCTGCTTCATTTGGCGTTGTTGGTTTCTTCGGGCGTGTCGCGCCGATTCACGTGGCGAAAGACGCTCTATGAACTTATCTCCCCGACGGAGACGCGCGTGCTGCGCCGAGGCGGAACGGCTGGCGATTGAATGTGGCATGGCGCGGCCTTCCGCCGCGAGCGAAGTGTGGCACAATACACTGGCGGGCAATCCGCCAGTGGCGCCGGGCCACGCCCACGGATCGCAATCCGTGGGCTTCAAAGAAACACGACGTGTTTCTTTGACCATTCGAGCTTTGATGAACCGCTCTAATGTGCGGCGGCCTCCACACCCAGGAATGTCGTGCGGAATCGCGCCAGCGCGCGCTTGGCGTCTATGCTGATCATGTAGAGGGACGGTACGCCGATCAAGGTGAGCACGGTCGCGAATGCCAGGCCGGCGGCGATCGAGATGCCCATCGGGATGAGGAACTTCGCTTGGAAGGAGGTTTCCGTCAATAGGGGCGCGAGGCCGAGTATGGTCGTGATGGACGTTAGGAGGATGGCGCGTACCCGCGCGCGGCCGCCGTCGATCACGGCGTCGTACACGTCGGCGCCTTCACGTCTGCGGCGGTTGATGAAGTCCACGAGGATGAGCGAGTCGTTGACCACGATGCCGGTGAGCGCGACGAGCCCAATAAGGGACAGGATCGTGATGGGGTAGCCCAGGACGTAGTGCCCGGCTGCCACGCCGATCAGGCCGAACGGTATCGCGCACATGACGATCAGCGGTTGGACGTAGCTCCGGAACAGGCCCGCGAGGATGACGTAAATCAGCAGGATCGCGATCGCGAAGTCCTTTTTCAACGAGCCGAAGGATTTGGCGAACTCGCGGTTTTGGCCGCCGAATTCCAGTTGAACGCCTGGGTAGGCCCGCTCGATTTGCGGGAAGTCCTCGCCGAGGGAGCCCGTGATTTCGCGGGAGTTGGCGATGCCCTCGTCGACGTCAGCGGTGACGGTGACCGTTCTTCGCTGATCCTTGCGGCGAATGGTCGCGTAGGCCTGTCCTTCCTCGAGCCTGGCGACTTCGGTGAATGGCACCAGTGTGCCGCCGGGCGTCGCGATCCGCATGGACTCAACGTCGTAAACGCGGCGGCGACAGGCTTCCGGGTGACGCACCATGATCTTCACGTCTTCACGGTCGCGTTGGAGGATGCGTGATTCGAGGCCGTAGAAGGCCGCGCGGACCTGCGTTGCGAGAGATTGCGTTGTCAGGCCGAGGGCCCTCGCGGAGTCGAGCAGCTCGATCTTGATCTCTCGTCTGCCTGCGTCAAAATCGTCCTCGATGTCGAAGACGCCTTCAAACTCGCGCAGGCGCTGTTTGATGAGCGACGCGACGGCCAGGAGGTCTTCCAGCTCTTCGCCGGCGATTTCGATGTTGATGGCGTCTCCGCCCGGTCCGCCGTGTACGGCGCCGTACTTCAGGGAGTTTGCGCCGGGGATGTTGCGCGTCTTCTCTCGGAGTTCGCGGATTATCTCTTCGCTGTTTCGATCCCGCTGTTCGATTGGCTTGAGTTCGACGATGGCCTGGCCAAGGTGCGAGGCCAGCGAGGGGGTACCTCCGGTCGCGCTGTACTGTGCGCCCAACAGCGTGTACATGGCGTCGAGTTCCGGCAGAACGATCGTGGCTTCCTCCACGGTTTGCATGGCAGCCTGCGTGCGCGCCGTGGGCGTGCCGACCGGCATCTCGAGGCCTGCCAACAGCGTCTCGGAGTCCATCTTCTGAATGAACACGATTGGCAGTCGGCCGCCCTCGATCAGACCAATCGCCGCGATGAGAATCCCGGTCATGCCGGCAAGCGTGACGTATCGATGTGTCACGCACGCCCTGAGCAGCCGGTCGTATCTCGCGTAGAGCATGTGCCGCAGAAAAAATGTTTGTGCATCGCGGACTCTCGCCGCAACGCCGCGGAACCGGTTGGCGGCCGTTTCTTTCTCCGGGTGCTTGTGCGGCCGGAGCCACTCGGCGAGATGCGACGGCAGAATCGAGAGGGCTTCGAAAAGCGAGACGCTCAGCGCGCACAGTACGATGACCGGCAGGACTCCCATGAAATCGCCCATGCGGCCTTCGATGAAAATGAGCGGCGCGAAGGCGACGATCGTCGTGGTGATCGCACAGACGACGGGCCAGGTGACGGCCTCGGTGCCGGCAATTGCCGCGAGCTTGGGTTCCTCGCCCTTTTCCACTCGGCTGAATACATGCTCGCCGACAATGATGGCATCGTCCACGAGCAGTCCCAGCACCACGATGAGCCCGAACATGCTGATGAGGTTGAGTGTGTAGCCCAACACGTTCATTGCGATGAGCGTCCCGAGGACCGACAGCAGCAGCCCCATCATGACCCAAAACGCGACGCGCCAATTGAGGAACAGCAGCAGCGACAGGAAGACGAACGTGAGTCCCCAGGCGCCGTTGCGCGTGAGGAGGTCGAGACGGCTTTCGATGAAGCGTGCCAGGTTGGTCGCAGTCTTGAGTTCGCCGATGGGGGGGTAGGGCGAATTGACCGCGCGGTCGTAGACCGTTTGGATTTCCTTCTCATCGGTGAAGTGCAACAGATGCTTCAGGCGTTCTATCCAGTCGCGCTCGAGCGGTTGCCCCGTCTTGCCGGCGACGAGGGCCTTGACCTTGCGTGCGATGTCGATGGCGTCCTGGGACGGCGTTTTGCTGACGGTGACGGTGACGGCGGGTCTGGCGTTGAACCGGGAGACGACGTCCGCGTCCTCGAAGGTGTCCACGACGTCGGCGATCTCGTGGAGGCGGATGACCTTCCCGCTGGTGTCGCTTCGGACAATGATCTGACCGATAGGGGGGGCCTGGTCCTCTTCGCCGAGAGTCCGGACGGAGACGTTCGCCTCGCTCGTTTTGATTTGCCCGCCGGGCAGGTCGAGGTTTGCGCGGGCGATGGCATCGGAGACCTCCATGAAGGAGAGGCCGTATTCGACGAGCTTATCGGGATGCACCTCGACGCTGATCTCATCTTTGCGGGTGCCTTGAAGGAGGACCTTGGTGATGCCCGGGATTTCGAGGAGCTCGTCTCGGATTCTCTTACCCATATCTTTGAGTGTTTCGTCGTCCAGATCGCCATAGAAGGCGACGATGATGACGGGCAGTATCGGCTCGAACTTGACGACCTGCGGTTCCTTGGCGTCTTCGGGGAATTCATCTCGAGGGATCGTATCGATGGCGGCCTTGATGTCGGTGACGACCTGGTCCACGTCGTCGACGCTGCTGTAAAGGACGGCGCTGATCGCGCTGAGGCCTTCTCCGTTGATGGTTCGGATCTCTTCGACGCCGTCGATATCCTTGATGACCTCCTCGATCTTGATCGAGATACCCTTCTCGACCTCCGCAGGCGTGGCCCCGGGATAGAGTGTGGTGATTTGCACCTGGTTCGGGTTGCTCTCGGGAAACATCTCCCGCACGAGCGTGAACGCGCTGTATACCCCGCCGACCAAGATGGACATCATAAGGAGGTTGACGAGGACCGGGTTGTGCACGCTGAACCGCGGCAGAGAGGTCATGACCCGGCCTCCGTTTCGCCCTGCGCCTCTTGGCCAGGAGCTCTGCCTACCTCGGGGGCTGTTTCGGTCGTGGCGTCGGTGGTGTTGAGGCGGACCTTGGCCCCGTCGAAAAGCCGATCCATGTTGGTCAAAACCACTTTGTCGCCCGGTGACAGTTGGCCAGCGATAACGGCCCTGTCTCCGACGAGCGCCCGCGCTTCAACCGACCGCAGTCTGGCGATGTCGCCTTCAAGAACGAAAACGTGGTCCTGCACGATTGCGCCGCGCGGAATCACAAAGGTGTCGCATATCATGGGTCCTGCGATCCGCGCCGTGAGGAAGAACCCGGGCACCATCGGGACGGCCTGGTTCGCGTTGTCGACCTCGACGAAGACGGTGAAGGTGCGGCTGCGAGCGTCCGCGATCGGTGCGATGCGGCTGACGGGGAGCTGCCATCGGACGCCCGGCATGCTGTCGACCGTGAGTGAGCAGGCCGCTCCGACGCTGAGGCGAGGATGCACGCCCAGCGGCAGCTCGATGGGTACCTCGATTCGGCGCGGGTCGATCATTCGCGCGATGGGGCCCCCGATGCCCACACGGTCTCCCATCTTGACGAGCAACTCCTGGAGCTGGCCTGCGAACGGGGCCTTGACCGTGCAGCGTTGAACGTCGAGTCTGGCAAGTTCGACCTCGGCTGTCCGGGCAATTCGGGCGGCGGCCTGAATGGCTTTGCGTGGTTCGATTAGGGCTCGCTCGTTTTCGAGGGATTGTGATTCCCGCGAGGCGCGCTGATAGGCCAGCCGCGCGAAGTCCCATTCTTTCTTGGAAGCGACCTCTCTCTCGTAGAGATCGGTGAGTCGCTTGTACTCATCGTGGTTGACCTTCACTTCCTGCGCGGCGATGTCGATCAATCGCTGCACATTCTCCTTTTCGACGTCCAGGCGGTTGAGTTGGGCCTCGACGTCGGCGAGCAGCCCCTGTGCCCTGCGGAGTTGCTGATCGTACTGTCGGGAGTCGATTCGAACCAGGACCTGTCCGTGGGAGACGTGCGCCCCGTCCTTGATTCCGTCCGGGATTTCGGCGATCAAGCCGTTGACTTCGGCGGCGATGCTCGCTTCGCACTCGGCCCGCGCGCTGCCGTATCCGAGGAATTCCTCTTCGATGTTCTCGAGAACGAGTCGCTGCACCTGTACCAGCGGCGGGAGTGAGCCGATTTCGCTCCTTGCTACGGCTGGTCTGGTTGTGATCAGGTAGTGCCTGACGACTGCGCCCCCGCAGATGAACGCGCAAATGAGGCCGGCGGACAAGAAGACCCGTCGAAGTCGGTCGGCTTGCGGTTTGGGCTCTGCGGCAGCCGGGGCTTCCGTACGCTCGGGTTGGCCAGGGTCAGTGTCTCGCTTCATGGTTTTGTGTAGTGTCGGGTGGGCCGACGTCTCTCCTGTGGTGGTGCGCCGCTCCTCGATTAGCCAGGCGTCGCTGGGCCGAGATTCCTTTCTCGGCCTTCAGGTTGATGCCGAGAAGGGACTCTCGGCGGAGCATAGCCGTTGGTACTCGACGTCGGCCGCAGGGTGCCGACGCTGCTGTTACACCCCTGCTTGCGCTTCAGGCTGGTGTAGACGTTGGACACCGGGGTCGAACGCCATGTTAGGGCGTGCGCATAAATAAGCTGAACGAATGCCGAAGGGTGGTACGGGCGTCCCGCCCGTAGCCGCACGGGCAAGATGCCCGTACCACCCATATGACATGTGCAACTTATTCATGCGCGAGTCCTTAGCCAGCGATGTCATCCTACTCCTCAACGGCGAGCACTTCCATCTGAAGTCGGCCGAGGAACGGCAGGAGGGTAATGACGGAATTCGCCACGCCCTCATCGTTGAGCGGCATGATGGCGAGGGCGACGTGGGTGGGGTCGCAGTCCGTCTGCCTGAGTGCAGCGTCGATGTCGACCCAGGTACCGCCGATGTTGACCTGTGTCCACATGTGATAGCCGAACGCGCTGCCGCTGTCGGGAGCGAGGGTGCCCGGCGGGATGAGGACGATGCCGCTAACGCACCTGGCAGGCAGACCGGCGGCGCGCGCGAGCGCGGCCAGCAAGACGCCGTGCTCTGTGCAGTCGCCCTTGCGGTTTCGGATGACTTCGGAGGCGGAAGCGAAGCCGACGTCCAAGCCTTTGGAAGTAATGAAATCGGTGACGTACTTGCGGAGAGCTCTGGCCTTTTGCGCAGGTGTGTCGGCGCCGCGAACCGCTTTCTTGGCGTGGTGTTGGATCCGTTTGTCGTCGGCGTCGAGGGTGGTGGAAGCCTTGAGGTACTGGTCCATCGCGGGGTCGGCGGCGGATGCGGGAACATCGGCCAGTGCCTTCCAATCGAGGCGTCGGATGGTGACGACGGCTTCCGTGTCACTGATGCGCCGGACCTTCTGCATGGCGGTGTCGGGGAGGTCCGGCATCTTCGATATCGCGGCGTCATCAGGCAGCTTCAGACGGAGCTTCAGCATTTTCGCTGTACGATCGACCTTCTTATCCACGGTGACGAAAGTGCTGAGGAACAGCTCGGGGGGTGTTCCCTCTGCCAGGGCTTCCTCCTTGGAGGCGTGTAGAATGCGGAATGCAAACGCCCCCATGTTGAGGTCCGTGATCAGCGGCGTGGCGTCATCGTCAAGCCACGAGTTCGAGGTGATGGGCACAGGGAGTTGCATCGTGGACGTCACGCGTGTGAGCAGTCGGAACTTGTTGCCCGGCAGTTCGACGCGCTGCTTGTCGTGGACCTCAAGGAGAACTTCAAACGGCCCGTCCTCTCGGATGCCGGGGTCGTAGGACTTGACGGTGAAGGAGGTGCCGGGTTCGAGCCCCTTCTCTTTTTGGAGAAGGGACATCCCCCAGGCGAACTTGATGTCGGGGTCGAAGTCGTAGGTGTCCGTCTTTCTGGCGCCAAGTTGGTCCCTGGTGAGAGTGAGGCGGTCATCGCGGATTGTGCCCTCGATCGTGACTGGTTCCAGCCCCAGGTGGGTGACCTGCTTGAAGGCGAGCGGGCGGCCGTCACTGGATTCTCGGTGGTGCTGCTCGATCGTGATCTTGAGCTCGGCCTTGCCGCGGCGGAGATTCAGGCCGACGATGGTGTGCGTGTGGACCTCCCGGCCGACGGGCTTGACGCGGGTGTGCATGTATCCGCACCGTTGGTCCTGGAGCTGCACGACGAACCAATGCTCCTCAGGTTCGGGCAGCTCCTGTCCCATGGCGGCGGGCCGGCCGCACCCGACAGATGCGACGCAGGCGGCGGTCATCCATAGAAACGTGATTGGGAACGCGCGATTCATGTTGTCTCCCGTCGCGTATCTGCGAGGCGGTTCTGGTTGTGCAAGCCGGGGTTCTCGGACCCCAGGTATGCAATCGGTCTCGCGAGCGTCTGTTTTCTCGCCGTTGACCGGTCCGGTCACGCAGGTATGATGCTACCACCATGTCGATCACAAGGCGAAGCAGGGCTCAACTCGTGGCGTCGGTTCCGGCCGTCGTGGTGTGGGGGTTGCTCTCGACGGGTTGCCACCGGCCGTTGGCCGTCGAAGGCCCGACGTCCGCGACGGTCGAGGGGGCTGATTTGGAAATCCTGTGGGATGCGGCGTTATCGGTGCTGCGGAAGCACTCGTTCACGCCGGCCCGCCAGGACCGGGCGATGGGCGTGATCGAGACCCGCGCCGAGACGAGCCGCCAGTGGGGGGAGTTCTGGCGTCAAGACATCGCAGTCAGTGAGACATACGGGATGGCCCACGCTTCCTTGCACACAACGCAGCGCAAGGCCACGGTGCGATTTGTCCGCAACGCGGAGGGCTGGCTGGTGGAGGTCGAGGTCGGGGTGTATCGGCTGAGCCGGCCGGAAGCCCAGGTGACGACCGCGTCGTCGGCGATTCAGGTTTTCAGCGGCATTCTGCCGACGACGGCGGGGCAAGTCGCAGCCGGACGGGGTTCTGCACAAGACTGGGTCTATCTGCGGCGGGACGGCGGATTGGAGGAACGTCTCCTGGACCGAATCCTGCTGGCCGCCGGAATGTGAGGTCGGCATCAGGTGGAATGACACGATGAGCTGTCGCAAGAAAACGACGCTGTCAACACTCCGCGAGATGAAGCGGCGCGGTGAGCGGATCAGTATGTTGACCGCGTATGACTATACGGTTGCTCGGCTGGAGGAAGCAGCGGGTGTGGACAGCATCCTCGTGGGGGATTCGGCCGCTCAGGTTGTGTTCGGGCACGATTCGACGCTCCCGGCAACGATGGACTTGATGATCGCGCTCGCGGCGGCTGTGCGGCGCGGGGCGCCGTCGGTGTTCCTCGTCGGTGACATGCCGTACCTGTCGTTCAACCTGAGCGTCGAGGAGGCGATCAAGAACGCGGGGCGGTTTATGGCGGATGCGGGCTGCGACTGCGTGAAGTTGGAGGCGGACAGTCGGTTGGCGGAGACCGTTCGGGCCATGACGACGGCGACGATTCCGGTCATGGTTCATTTAGGTTTACGGCCGCAGGCGGTGCATCAGATCGGGGGATATAGGGCACAAGGGAAGGATGCCCTGTCGGCGCAGCGGTTGATCGAGGACGCGAAGATCCTGGAGGACGCGGGGGCCTGTGCGTTGCTGCTGGAAGCGGTTCCGCCGGAACCCGCCAAGCTGATCGCAGAGGGAACTGCAATCCCTGTGATCGGCTGCGGGGCCGGTCCGTTTTGCGATGGCCACGTGGTTGTCCTGCACGACATGTTGGGGCTGACGGAGGAGCCGCGTCCCAGGTTCGTGAAGCCCTGTGCGGATCTGCGGGCGGAGATTCTCCGGGGTGTCGAGGCGTACGTGGCGGAGATCAAATCGCGGTCATATCCCGCTGAAGCACACTGCTACCGGATGGCCGATGGCGAAGCGGATCGGCTTCGTCCCGCCCGCGAGAGGTGAGATGAGGTGTAGTGGGCGGGCTTTCCCGGGATAGCGTGACGGTGCCGGGCGGCGCAAGAGGCGGAGGCTCGGTCGCGTGTGTGCGTGTGGCGAATTCCGGCCGGGGAGCGCCGGCATCGGCGTTTTTGGGCAGGGCGAAGCGTGTTTTCGGCTTGCGGGACAAGGTGTGGTGGCTATGTTGCGGGTCGATGAGTTAAGATGAACGTAGAATGGATTCGAGAGGCGGTGTTCGTCGGGATCACCGCCTGCCGGATTGGGGGCGATCGGCGGTGCGCCGCGTGAGTGTTCCGCACCGTCAGGCCATCGCGTGTTCTCAACGCGTGGCGGCGCGAGGGCTTTCGGCGGCGAGGTAATCACGAACGAAACCAGGAAGTCGAGGACAACGTATATGGCTGGTGGAAACGCGGTCAAGATCGGGATCATCGTAGCAGCGCTGGGAGTCGCTGTAGTGGTGTTCGTTATGACTGGCAAGGAGCCCGAGAGTCGACGGCCGCCCGGTGCCTCCGAGACCAGGGATTGTCTTTGCACGCAGTGCGGGCATCGATGGGAAATGGCGGAGGCCGAGTGGCATGCCGCGATCCAGGCTGCGCCGGCGGCGCCGCCGCCGCCGGAAGGTCCCCGCACACGAAACAGCCCTCGGCCGATCAAGATGGTCCAGTGCCCGCAGTGCAACGAGTTTGCGGGCGTGCTTGCCGCGAAGTGCCCGGACTCTGATACGTGGTATCCCATCAGAAACCCGGATGGAACCCGCGGCAGTTGTCCAGACTAGTACCGTGCCGAGCGCCTCGGTGTCTGCGTCAAGCGCATCCGATGAAGTCTGGGAAGAGCTCGGCGAGGCATCCACGGAATCCAGGCCAGGCGCGTTGTCGATAGAGACGTGCCTGGGCTTTCTTTCGCGTGTCCACCGTTGCCTGGCGTGTTCCGCGAGGATTCACCGCGCGGCCTCTGCCGCCGCGGCGAAGAAATGCGACTGATTCTCTCAGTTTCCAGGCTTGCCGCCGACCAATCGGATGTACGCTTCGCTGACCAGGGCGGTCTTCTGGAACGTGTGGCCGCGCCGCTCCCTCCGCATCTGCTTGCCCGAGAGTATCTGGGGTTCGCGGGCCTCGCAGAGAAGCGAGTCCTTTTTTGAGCCAACCGGGGCATTTCGCACGCATGTTATTATGCGGCCTGCCAGTGGGTGTGCGTGAAGGCTCTCTGTCTCCTCTTGGCTTCTGCCGGTGAAACCGAAGCCAGTGTAGGACCTGCTGCCGCCAGCCCCCGCCAGACGGCCTTTTCGGGTGAATCGGGAGATTGACCATGAGTAGACGAGGATTCACGTTGATCGAGTTGTTGGTGGTGATCTCAATCATCGCCGTGCTGATCTCAGTGCTGTTGCCGGCATTGACGATGGCGAAGGAAGCGGCGAATGTGGCGATGTGCTGCGCAAACCTTCGCGACCTGGCTCAGACGGCCGACACGTATTCCACCGACAACGATCCGACCGGTTCAGGGAGCTTCCCAGGACAGCCCTGGTGGATCCAGATTCCATCGTACAGCCCAAAATGGGTCTCCGAGTACATCTACGGCGGCTATCAGCATACGGTCGAGAATCCGAAATACCCCAATATGGACACATACATCATTCCCACGGAATACAGGCCGTACAACAAGTACATCGCCCCGGGAACAATGGGGAGATCACCTATCAAGAATTACATCTGCCCCTCCGATAAGTCAAACATCACGCCGGATGTGGATGACCCCGACTACGAGATGGAGGTGGAAAACCATTACTCGTCGTGGCAGGTGAACGGGAGCAGCTTCGCCCTGAACTGGTATTGGATGGAAGCGCCTCCGCTGAATGGGAGGTTCTACATGCCGCTGGCCCATGCGACCGAGCCGAGCTTCCACAGTTGCGGCAGCGCGATGCTGGCGAAGAAGGTCGGCGGCGCGGGGTCGGAGTTCGTCATCTTCAGCGAATCACTCATGAACGCCTACATGTTCCAGGGAAGGCCGCCGGACGGCTCGCAAGGGGAGAGCCTCTTTCAGACGCTGGGTACTGGATGGCATCGGAAGATCTCCATGTACACGCTCGGCTTCCTGGACGGCCATGCAGAGTACCGGTTCATCGACACACGCTTCTCGCGCGGGCCGGGTTACGATGGCTGGCCGGAGCCGGACACGGCCTGGCCGGCGGGTGTCTAGACGCCGGCGTTGGGCAGTGCCATCGTTCATGTTCCTCGTAGCCGCTTTCGGGCGGCTTTCTTCTTGCGTCAGGTCGGCTCGGCGGTTCCTGTCGTTGCGGGGCGGCCAGGCGGGTTTACAGGTCCGCCCGGCGTCTGGACTCAACGCTGTGATTTGTGCAGGGGTTTCTGAGAACTCACAGGGGCGTACCGTCGTCCTGTAGTCAGGTCTGACGAACGGAGAGCATCAAGAAGGCAGTCGGGCCGAAGTTCTGTGTTGAAGTGTCGGGCAAGGCCCGCGATAATGACCGTAATCGTATTTGGCGGCATGCCGTCCAGGATGCCTTTGGGGAGCCACGTGATCAGAGCGATCAAGAGAGGCCAATGATGAAAACGGTGAAGATGCTTGCGTTGACGGGGGGACTGGCGTTTGTCTGGGTGATGGCCGCGGGGTGCGTGTCGCGTGATGAATACCTGCGGGAGAAGTTCGGCCGCCGCAAAGCGATCGAGCGCGCGGAGATCCTGGAGCGAGATTTGGCGGACTGCCAGAGCCGCTCGCTGGCGCTGGAGCAGGAGCGCGAGAGCCTCCATCGCGAACTGGACGTGAAGACGGCGATGGCCGAGACGTTGAAGTCGGAGAACAGCCGGCTAGAGGCGTTCGCGCAGAAGCTTCAGGCCCAGATGGATGATGTGTTGGCCAAGGGGATCGGCGACATCGAGGTCGTGGAAGTGAAGCTTCCCCCGGAGTTGGACAGGGCGTTGCAGGAATTCGCGTCGCAATACCCGGACACGATCGAATACGATCCCCAGCGCGGCGCTGTGCGTTGGAAGAGCGATCTGACATTCGCGTTGGGTAGCGACGTGGTGAACGAGGCCGTCAAGGCGTCGCTCAAGGCGTTCGCGGACATCGTGAACGCGCCTGCCGCCGGTCCTTTTGAGGTCGTGGTCGTGGGTCACACCGACAACGTGCGCATTAGCACTTCAACGCAGAAGAAGCATCCGACAAACTGGCACTTGTCGACGCACCGCGCGGTGTCGGTGATGTTCGCCTTGCATCAGTACGGCGTCGGCTATGACCGCATGGGGGTCATGGGCTACGGCGAGTTCCGGCCGCGCGTGGCGAATCCGACGCGGGGCGGCGCCGAGGCCAACCGGCGTGTCGAGATCTTCCTGGTTGCGAGCGGCGATCAGGCTGCCGGTGTGGAGACGGCGACGAGAGTGTTCGACGGCAGCCCGGGTGTGGCGAAGGCCGAATCCGAGTAGGTCTTTTTCGGGGGGATACTCGCGACGCGCCGGCATCTCTCGGATTGCTTTCACCGTGGTCAGTGGTCACATCGCGAGCGAATCGATGAAGCTGTAGATGTCCTCACCATCGACGGTCTGGTCCCCGTTCATGTCGCCGTTCAGGTGGTTGCACGCCGGGTACAAATCGTAGTAATCCGCGTAGGGCGGCTCACCGACCAGCACCATGACGAAGGGCGCGACATCGTCGATGTCGAAGCCGCCCGAGCAGTCCAGATCGCCGAGGACCGCCGTCACGCACTCGTCGGGCACGCCGTTCCCGTCCGTGTCGAAGCTGGTCCCGTTGACGATATCGCAGAGGTCCAGCACCGTGTTCGTGTTGCAATCGGACAGGCCGTGGAAGGCGTAGGCCGAACCAGCGTCCTCTTCCGTGTCGATGTCGTCGAGGTACGCCCCGACGACCGCGATCGAACCCGACACGCCGACGGCGAATCCGAACTCGTCTGACGCGGCCGCATCCGATGCGACGAGCTTCGCGTCCTCGACCCAACTGCCGCCGTCGTAGCGATAGACGTAGGCCGCGCCGGCGTCCGCCTCCGTTGCCTCCGCTTCGATGTCGCAGTTCTGGGCGCCGATCAGGGCGATGGCGCCGGAGAGGGAGACCGAGCGGCCGAGTTCGTCGTAGGCGGCTCCGTCTGTGGCGAGGAGCTTGACCGTTTGGGTCATGTCTTCCCAGCCGCCCGCTGGCCTGTCGAAGAGGTAGGCGGCGCCGGCGTTGGAAGCGGTCTCGTCGTCGAAGGGCGCGCCGATCAGCACGGCCTCGCCGTCGATGGCGACCGATCTGGCGAAGTAGTGATTGATCGATCCGTCGGATGCCGTCAGCTTGGCGGTCTCATCGGCCATGTCGATCCAGCCGTCGAGAGGCTTCTCGAAGACGTAGGCAGAACCGGAAGAACTCCCGCTGTCGTCGTCCGCGTATGCGCCGATGACGACCGTGTTCCCGGAGATCGCAACGGCTTGTCCGAATTCATCGTAGGCCGCCGCGTCACTCGCGGTAAGCTTGGCGTCCTGTTCGGCATCCACCCAGCCGCCCGCGGGTTTGGCATAGACATAGGCCGAGCCGGAGCTGGTGCCGGCATCGTCGTTCAAGTACGCGCCGACAACGACGGTATCGGCGGAGACGGCGACGGCGCTTCCGAACCTGTCGTAAGACACGCCGTCGGAGGCGGTGAGCTTGGCGGTCTGCGTCATGTCCTCCCATCCGCCGGGAGGTTTGACGAACACGTAGGCCGAGCCCGAGACGCTGCCGTGGTCGTCATCGCCGTACGCGCCGACGACGACGGTCTCGCCCGAGATCGCGACGGCATAGCCGAAGTAATCCCCCCCCAAGGCGTCGGAAGCGGAGAGCTTTGCCGCCAGAGTCCAGGTCGATCCCTCGAAGGTGAAGACGTAGGCCGTGCCGGCGTTGTTGCCGTTGTCATCGTCCTGGTAGGCGCCGATAACCGCCACGGCGCCGGAGACGGCCACCGAGTAGCCGGTGAGGTCGGTGCTCTGTGGGTCGGCGGCCGCCAGCTTGGCCAACTCGCCGGCCGTACATTGTGCAAGTGCCACGTTTGCGTCACCACACGCGGCGAGCAAGGCGATTGCCAGCAATGTCGTGATGATGTTGCCTCTGAGGTGGGTGGTTGCTGTCATGGGTATCCTCCTGGTGTATTCTTCTTTCTCCTGGAAATCGGCCCGCATTATAACCCACGGACTGCGGTCCGAACCCTTTCCTCCCCGGGTGGCATGGGTTAGCGGAGTCCCGGCAAGCCGGGACGGAGCTTACCCGTGGGCGGTGTTCGTCACAGAATTCCCACGGGTAACGAGACGGACGCCCCGTAAGGTGTCCGTCTCGTTACCCATGCCACCCGCTGACTAACACTGCCACGAGGTCTGTAACGTCTGGCGCGGTTGTAGCAGCGGGCCCGCAAAAGAAAACCGGCACGGATCTCCGAGAGAGTCCGTGCCGGCTTGTTCGTGTCATGGTCGTACCGTACCTGTGCGAAGGCGCAATCGTGATGCTGCGCGTTGAGCGCTTAGCGATCCTCTGACAAGACGCTGAAGTTGGCCACGTCGTCGAGCGTGCCGTAGATGCCGTCCTTGCCCGCGCTGAG
>JBDRKQ010000164.1:0-7438 GCA_043813895.1 Planctomycetota bacterium | reverse complement strand
CGGAAACGGGCGCGTGTACGTGCACGATCGAGATCGAGTGCCAGTGTGAGGCAATGGGCGGTGTCTATCAGGGGCACGACACCGTCTGCGACACCGACGGCGACGGATGGGACGACTGCAACGACAACTGCCCGGACACGCCGAATCTCATTCAGGCCGACCTGGACGGCGACGGCATCGGGGATGCCTGCGACGACGACCGCGATGGTGACGGCGTTGACAACGGCATCGACAACTGCCCGGATACGCCCAACTCCGACCAGGCAGATGCGGATGGCGACACGGTCGGCGATGCGTGCGACGACGACCGCGACGGTGACGGCATCGACAATCCCGCCGACAATTGCCCCGACACGTACAATCCCGGTCAGGCGGACGCGGACAACGACAACATCGGCGACGCCTGCGACGGCGATCGAGATGGAGACGGCATCGACAACCCCGCCGACAATTGCCTTGACACGTACAATCCCGGTCAGGCGGACGCGGACAACGACAACATCGGCGACGCCTGCGACGGCGACCGCGACGGCGACGGTATCGACAACCCCGCCGACAATTGCCCCGACACGTACAACCCCGGTCAGGCGGACGCGGACAACGACGGCATCGGCGACGTCTGCGATGGCGACCGCGACGGCGACGGTATCGTCAATCCCACAGACAATTGCGCCGACACGCCCAATCCCGGTCAGGCAGACGCGGACAACGACGGCATCGGCGACGCCTGCGACGACGACCGCGATGGGGACGACGTTCCGAATGATGACGACAATTGCCCGAGCACGCCGAACCCCAGTCAGGCAGACGCGGACAACGACGGCATCGGTGACGTCTGCGATGATGACCGCGACGGGGACGGAGATCCGAACGACAGCGACAATTGCCCGAACACGCCGAATCCCGACCAGACCGATACGGACGGCGACGGCGTCGGCGATGCGTGCGACGATGACATGGACGGCGACGGCGTCCCCAACGGCAACGACAATTGTCCGGGCTTCCCGAATCCCGATCAGGCGGATGTGGACGGGGACGGTACCGGTGACGCGTGCCAGAATCCGCCGGCCGCAGCAGCGGCTCCGCCGACAGACGACGATGAGCCGCTCCGCGTGCCGTACCTCTGGCAGAGCATGTTCGGCCTGCCGTTGTGCGGCCCGGGGTACCCGTTCATTGTCTCGACCGGCATGATCGTGGGTTACGTGAGTCTCAGACGGGCCTCGCGGCGGCGCAGATCACGAGTCCGCTGAACCGTGCGACGCCGCTGGTCGCAGCCAGGCATGCACATCGGCCCCCCGCTGCAACTTTCGAGATGCCTCCAGTGCGACGGCCATTCTCTCGGCTACCGTCTCGGCGATACGCTCGATCGGCCACGCACGGACTTCCTCCGGCGGAATCGCCTCGCCGTAGGTGACGTACAGCGAACGAGGACTCGGCAGGAGTTGGCTTCGCGGCCATGCTTCAAACGCACCATCGATGACCGCGGGAACCACCGCGACGCCGGCCCTCTTGGCAATCGCCATCGAGTTCGGATTGATGGGGCCGATCGATCCGTCGCGCGTGCGCGTTCCTTCCGGAAAGACCAACACCAACTTCCCGTCCCTCAGCCGGCGCAGGATCTCCTTCATCGCGCCGATATCTCCCTCCCCGCGTTTGACGGGAAAGGCATTCACCGAACGGATCAGGCGGCCGAACAGCGGATTCCGGAATAGGGTATCGCGTGCCAGGTAGTTGCCTTCACGGTGGATTGCGCAGGTTGCGGCCAGTGGATCGAAGAAGCTCTGGTGATTGCACGCGAGGATCACGCCGCCGGTCTTCGGAACGTTCTCCAGGCCGAATACGCGGCCGCCGAAGTACATCGCCAGCGCGCTCTGCGACAGATATCGCATGAATCGGAAGTAGGGTCGCATCAACATCGGACGTGTGGTCCCCGGCGAAGGGTGTTTCGCCTCGGGCTCATGGCGTCGAGTTACAGCCGGTTCGGAATCGCACTTCCTCGCAGAGACGCTCGATGACCGCTTGCAGGGTCATTTGGGTCGTATCGATCTGAATCGCCGCCCCTTCCTCCAGCAGCGGAGCCCACTGGCAGCAGTCGTTTCCGTCGCGATGCTGGAGATTCTCCATGATCAGTTCGTAGGAGGCCTCTTCCCCATCGGAGACAAGCTCCTGATAGCGACGCAGGGCTCGCTTCTCGATCGTGGCGTCGAGCAGAAACTTGATGTCCGCATCCGGAAACACGACGCTGCCCTGATCCCGGCCTTCCGTCACGAGCGCGCCGAGCTTTTGGCCGATGGCCCTTTGCTTGTCAACGAGCATCCGGCGTATCTCAGGGATCCGCGCGACGTGGCTCGTGGCCTGATTCACCACCATCGAACGGATGGCTTCGCTCACGTCCTTGCCGTCGAGGGTCACGCGCGTATGTGTGGGCCCACAATCGACTTCGACCCGCGCTTCCCGCGCCAGCTTGACGAGTTCCGCCTCCCGTTCGAGCGGCACACCCTTCTGGATCGCTGCAAGAGCGATCGCACGATACATCGCGCCGGTGTCCAGATAGGCAATCCCGAGCTTTGCCGCCAGTTTTCTCGCCGCGGTGCTCTTGCCTGACCCGGCGGGACCGTCGATGGTAACGATCATGTGCTGCCCCGAATTCCACGTCCCTGACGAAAGGGCCGCATTATAGCGTGGGTGCCGCGGCGGTCAAAACAGATTGGAATTGATTGCAGCCGCATCTGGGCTACAATCCGCGGCGACGCACATTCCCATCGCCGCAGAAAGCGCTAAGCCTGGAGGTTTGAAATGCCTCGACGACTCCGTCCCTCATCCGCCGTAATCCTGTTATCAGCAATCGCAATCACAGTTTGCACGGGCTGCCGAAAGAACTCACAGGACAACCAGCCCGAGCAGCCGACTGCTGCCGCGCCGGCTCACCCGAACGCCGAATCACCCGCCGCCGCGCAGCCGCCGGCGCCGAGTGCGCCTGCCCCAGGGCAATCCATCCCCGAAGCCGAGGGCGTCGATCATCAGGACAGTCCTGGCGCTCCTGCGTGCTTGCCGGCATCCGGAGACGTCGACGACTGGATCAAACACCGACCGATCCGTGTCGTCGCCGTCGAGGATCTTGCGGAGATTATGCCCGAAGAGGATGCCCATCGAATCTCGCAGTTCCGAGTCAAGACCGCCGCGAGCTGTGCGTATGCAATGTCCGGGACAGCCGGACCGATGATCGCCGACGTGCTCGTTGCCGAGGCGGAGACGCCCGAAGAGGCCTACGGCCTGATGTCCACCGCTTCCGGCTCATCCGATCTGCTCGACATCGGCGGTGAGACGCGCGTCGAAGACGGCTCGGGCCTGCACCTCCACTGTTGGCAGGGGCACGTCTACGTTCACATCTGGACGGATCAAGCACGCGAGAAGGCCGAAGCCGATTTGCGGCGTCTGCTCTTGCACATCACCGGACACGTCACGAGGACGGGCCGGCCGGAGATCCTCGAGGCGATGCCCAGGGAGTCGGCCAGGCCAGGCAAGATGTGGCTCGTTCGCCAATTGTCGGTCTTGTCTCCAGAGCAACTCGGTTTGAGCCCGGCCTTGGACTTCGGCGAGATCACCAGGCTACTCGGGCTGAGCAGCGACACGCTCATGTGCATCGCCGCCTACGACGTGCCGCAGGCAAAGCGACCGAACACCGTCTGGCTCGTGCGGTATCCGGACGAGGAGGCGGCCTCGAGGGCTTACATGCGATATTCGGCGAGGATCGACGGAGCCGCGGAGCAACCCTGGCTTTCGATGAACCTCCTCAAGCCGCACGGGCGTTTCCTCATCGGGACCTGGACTGCGGAAGAAGAGTCGTTGCAGTTTATGATGCCGCGCATCAACCAGCTCCTGCCGTAGCCGCCAACGCAGAACGCACGCCACGCGCCCAGGATGAGGTCTGAAGCGGTCGCCTCTACGACCGACATGGGATGCGCTCCGCACGCATCGAGGCCTTCGACCGGCAGAACTCAACCAACTTCCGACTACGGAAGCCCCAAAAGCGTGCTTACGAAAGGCTGGATATCGTCGCCGTTGTTGAAGCCGTCGCCGTCCATATCGGCGATGAATCGCTCGAGGTCCGTCTTGCCGGCCGGATCCAGCAACACCGCAATGAAGGCGGCGATGTCGACGGAGTCCACGACGTTGGACATGTCCATGTCACCCTTGACGACCAGAGTGGCCGAGAGGTTGAACACGAGTGCGTCCAGGTCGATAGCCCCGGGCAGGCTCGTGTCGTCACGCGTCGAAAACGTCAGCGCCGCGCTGTAGATGCCTGCCGCGGTGCCTGCATCGTCGAACTGAACCGTGAAGCTTGCCGGGGTGTCGCCAACGGGCGGGTCCGGCGGCTGGAAAGCCAGAACGCTGAACTCCGAGTCGCCTGTGATCTGCGCATCGTAAACTTCCAACGCCGACTGGAACAGGTTGTAGTCGTCGTTGTACACCGTGGCCGTCTGATCGTCGAAGTCCCCGGCCAAGTGCATGCCGAAGTCCAAATCAGCGGTCAACACTTGACCCGACGAACTGGTCGAAGGAACGGCATGGTCCAACATCCAGCCCTGCAGTGCGACCGACCGGCACCATTGGCCAGGGCAATCGGGGCAGGTGGGGCAGTCGGGCGAGTTGTTGCAGACCCGGAGCGTGCCGCCGAGATTACCGCTTGTAAGACTGGAAAACGTGATGGTGTGGTTGGTGCCACCGCCGCCTGACGGCTCACTGAAAGGACCCGTGCCGCCCGAAAACGCCGTGGGATACACGATGCTATAGCGTAAAACCTGGGCTGGAAAAGGGGCGGTGTTTTCAACCGTCAACGTGCGCTCGACATCCGCGCCGACGATCGCCTGCCCGAAGTCGATCGGTGAAATGAACTCCAGGAGGCTCGGCGCCATCACTTCGATCACGACAGGCAGATGGTCTGAAGCGCAGGCCAACGCGTCGGCCACGGCCTGCCCCTCCGGGATCACCGGCAAATCATTGATGGCGTCGTCGTAGTGCAGGGCATCGTTGCCGTAAGCCTTGTACCTGCCCGAGAAGAACTCCATGTCGCCTGGATACGGATAAACGGCGTCATGGAGCGGGCCGGAAGTCAACAGGAAGTCGAACCGATCGTCCATCCCCCCGCCGGAGTAAGAGCACACAAAGTTGGTGCATGAGAGCTGCCCGGCCGCTTGCGGCGCCTGTGTGTGAACGTCGGCGTAACTGCTGCTCAGGTGCCACCAACCCACGCGGTTGGCCGGGTCCTGCAACCTCCCGATGTTCGTCGCACGGGTCTCCGTGAAACGCGTCCAGGCGCCTTCGGAACTACCCTCCAGGTTGAAGTCGCCGCAGCAAATGACGTGCGCGCCGTCGGGCAAGTTGGCCTCCGCCCAATCGCGATACACATCCGCCTCGATCTCCCGCTGCGACGCCCCGCCGCTGGATGACAGGTGTGCGATGAAGATGTGCAGCTCCGCGGCCTCCGTGTCGTAGCCGACAAGTCCGACCTTGTGATACGTCCAGTCTCGGATGCCGCCGGCGCCAGCCGTCGGAATGGTCGCGCCGCCGAGCCACTCGATTTTGTCCGCGCGGTAGTACATCGCGTTGTCCCCGCCGCCGCCGCTTCCGTTGAGGAAGGGCGCCGCCGTGTAACCCCCGGGACCACTCGCGTGATTCAAGACGTCGATGAGAAACCTCACTTGGCCGCTGGTGTCGTTCGTAACCTCCTGCACGCAAATGATGTCGAGATCGCCCGCGGCATCGATCGCGTTGAGGACCGTGCGAAAGTGCGGCTCGCGAAGATCGTCGCAAGTCGATGTGCCGGCGTAGTTGAGAAGGTTGTACGTGACGATCTTGATCGCGTGGGCCGACGAGGGCAGCAAGAGGAATCCACCTGACAAGACCACCACACACAGTGCCGCGCGGAATCCGCGAAAACCCCGATAATCAGATCGTTTCATCGCCATCACTCCCGCCTCCACAAGGCCTCGCCACTTATCATCATAGCGCAGAAACGCCCCCGGTCGAGTTCCGACCGGGGGCGAGGGTCTGCATAACGTCCGGGGCAATCAGCTCCCGAACAGAGAAACACGACGACTACTCGGCGTTCGCATAGTACCAGGTGCCGACGCAGCCCGGATCGCATGCCGGATTCGAATAGACCCACTGGCCCACGAAGTAGCAATCCTTGCCCAATGAGGCATCGATCCAGTGGAAGATCACCTTGCCCTCACCATCGCCCTCGTCGCAGGCGGTGTCGCCCGGCAGACAAGGAATGCAGATGTTCTCCCACGCGTTCAGGTCAGCCGGAACGCAGTTGGTCTCGCCGGGCACGACGTCGTCCGTGATCACGTACTGGCACCAGGCAGCCGGGCATGTAGCCGAACCGCCGCTTAGCGTACAGGCGGCGATTTCGGTCCCCACGGTCCCGCCGCTGCAGGGCGTACCGCTGCCGCCGTTGGCCAGCACCAGCGTAATGAACTCCTGGATGTCCAGGCCGTTGACAAACGTGTCTTCATTCACATCTGCACAAGCCAGCGGCGCGACGCCCAACAACGCATCCACGAACTCATCCATGTAGTTGGCGGCGTCGTCGCCGTCCACATCGTTGTCGCCGTCGAAGTCGCCGCCGCACGTCTGGCACGTCAGCGAAACGCCGGGAACCACGGCAATCGCTCGGCCGCGTGTGGCCTCAGGCACGATTTCCGTAGGAACGCCGTTCGGCCAGGTCGAGGTCACATCCAGCTTATCCCCGATCTTGTGGACGGACACCGTATCCGGCAGAGACGTGACGCTGTAGAGGGTCACGTCGTTCCCGTCCACGACCAGATCAAGACCACGGCCCCACGTGCCGAGCAACAAGCCGTAGTTGCCCTTGCTGACCCAGGCACCAAGCTCGTACTTGAACTTGTGGATACCCTCGAAGACGACCGGATCCCCACCCGTGACGCACGCGACATACACCGTCTCCGCATCCGCGAAGGCGAACTCGAGCGGCTGGGCGCCCGGCATCGAGATGATCTGCGTGGCGACGGGAGTACCCAGCGGATCGTCGATGCGGTAGATGCCCTGGCCGGCAACATACGGGCCGGAGCCGCTACTCGTGGAGACGTAGAGGTCGCCGGCGTAGAACTCGACGTGCCGCGTGGTCGTGCTGAGCACGGTCGTGGAGATGCCCGTGTCGATGGGATAGTGATACAGGCCGTTCCCGTTTGTGAAGTACACGTCGTTGCCGTTCACGGCCACACCGCGAGCCGCCTGGGTGCTCGGTCGTCCGCCGGACAGGTCGAACGTATGCGCCCCGCCGGAGAACTGCGTCCGGATGAACCCGGTCCATTCCGGATCGAGATCATCCAACGCGTTGGCCGCAATATAGAGCAATCCAGGATCCGCAACGTCGAAGCCGATCTGGAAGATCGTCGTCGAAGAGGGTGAG
>JBDRKQ010000163.1:0-8586 GCA_043813895.1 Planctomycetota bacterium | reverse complement strand
CCCTGGTATCGCCGGGCGAAGGCGTCTTTCTTCCCCTGGTTCGCAGCCCCGGGGCGAATGATCGCGACGACGGCCGTCAAGCAGTCAATGTCGCGGCAGTTGCACTGCTGGAGCAGGTTCGTCATCGCGGGGGATTCGATGTGGTGAACGCCGCGGGCATTGCCGGATGCGATCAGCTCCCATGTGGCCGCGTCGGAATAGTCCACGTCCGTATCGAGGTTGACCGGTCCTTGATGCGTCGGGTCGATGTTGAGATGGCACATTCCGTGGGACCTTGTGGCTTTTGACGATCGCGTCGGGCGACAATCAGAGCCGCGCGCGTAAGCAAGCGGTCATGACGCAGGCGTGACGGCCCACTCGGCGAGCACTGACCGCTTCCTCACGGTCGCGGCTCTGTTCCTCCAACGCCAGACGGGGGCGTCTGCCGCTACATTCTAACTGAAACTGCTCCAGGCTCCGGAATGGAGTCGCACATCAACAGGTGCTAGCACTCCGGCTCGCACAGAGAATCGAAGATCTCTCGGGCAGTCTGTTCGAGCATTGGGTGAACGAGGTCCGGCGCGATTTCCGCCAAGGGCTCCATCACGAAGCGCCGTTCGTGCATCAACGGGTGTGGCAGCGTGAGCTTCGGGGTCGCGACGACTTTCTGCTCGTAACACAGCACGTCGAGGTCGATCGTCCTGGCGCCCCAGCGAATCGAGCGTTTGCGGCCGAGTGATTCCTCGATGTTCAGACAGACTGCCAGCAAACGCAGCGGGCTCAGGTTCGTTCGGATGTGTGCGGCGGCGTTTATGTAAGGACCCTGGTCTTCCGGCCCCCCGACCGGCTCGGTCTCGTAGAGCTTCGAGACCTTGATCACCTCGATCTCTTTAGTTATCTCCAGGGCATTGAGCGCGGCGGCGACGTTCTTCTTGCGCCGGCCCATGTTGGAGCCGAGGCCGATATATGCGTCATGCCAAGAGCGCTTCACCATTTTAGCCCTGCCATTCTCTCGGTGGCCCGTTCGATTCGCTCGCGCGGGACTGTCAGGGCGAATCGTACGTACCCCTCGCCGTCGTCGCCGAACCCGACGCCCGGGATTGCGAGTACAGCCGCCTCGTCGAGTAGCTTCGTCGCGCATCGCATCGAGTCGTAACCGTCGGGGCAGCGCGCCCAGACGTAAAAGGTCGCACGAGGGGGTTCGAGATGGAAACCGATCTCCGCAAGCCGCGGCACGAGCACGTCGCGCCGCCGACGGTAGGTCTCGCGGATCTCGGCGATTTGGGGCCGATCGATGTTTTGCAGGGCGGCGGCGCCGGCGGCCTGGACCGCGGTGAACACGCCGGAATCCACGTTCCCTTTGACCTTTGCCAATGCGGCCAGCACGTCGGCATTGCCCACGGCGAAGGCGATCCGCCAGCCGGTCATGTTGAACGTCTTGCTCAGCGAGTGCATCTCGACGCAGACATCCTTCGCACCGGGCACCTCGAGGATCGAGCACGGGCGATCCGCATCATCGAAGTAGACCTCTGTGTAGGCGGCGTCGGAGCAGATGATGAAGCCGTGCTTTCGGGCCAGCGAGACACAATCCTCGAAAAACTCGGGCGGAGCAACTGCGCCGGTGGGGTTGTTCGGATAGTTGAGGAACATCAGCGTGGCCTTGTCGAGCACGTCGGGAGGTATGGCATTCAGGTCCGGCAGGAAGCCCCGAGATTCCGCCAGCGGCATGGCGTACGGTACCCCGCCGGCGAAGATCGTGGCCGCCGCATACACAGGGTAGCCGGGCGAAGGGACGAGGGCGATGTCGCCGGGGTTCACGACGGCGAGCGGCAGATGACCCAGCCCCTCCTTACTGCCGATGAGGACGAGCATTTCCGTTTGAGGATCGACGCTGAGGCCGAACCGGGCAGCCAGGAACCGCGCGGCCGCATCGCGGAACTGGGTCGAACCGGCGTCGAACGGGTAGCGGTGATTCGCGGGGTTGCGGATGGCGGAGGCGGCATGCTCGACGATGAAGCCCGGTGTGGGCAGGTCCGGATCGCCGACGCCGAAGTCGATGAGGTCCCGGCCCTCGGCGACGGCCGCCCTCTTCCGGCGGTCGATTTCGATGAATAGATAGGGCGGCAGTTTCCCCAGCCGCGACGCATGTTGAATGGGCATGAAGCACCCTCCGACGTCGTTCATTCGCGGCGATTGTAGAGAAGGGGCGAATCGAGCGTCAACACGTGTCGAGGGTGGCACGGTCAAGCGTAACTCGGAACGCGTGGAGCGTGGCCGTGGAGCAATAAACGGGATTCCAACCACTGCCAAGGAGCGATCCTCGCGGATCGATCCTTGATAGTGCCACCCCTCACCGAAGACGTACCCGAATACCTTCGGACTATCCACGAACATCCCGCGCTGGCGCTTGGGGCTTAGATTGAAGAATCAGTGCTAGCCAAATGAAAATGGGCGCCCGGCTCTGTAGGAGGCAGCCAGAGCCGGACGCCGCTGGGTGTTGTGTGGGACCTGTCGATGATCTCTCTATAAGGCCATTCGTGCTGTAGCAGGCTTGGAGTAACCTGCCCCTCCTCTCATCCGTGCGCTGCAGTCCTCTTAGCCTCTTTGCCTGCACCGTCAGGATTCGGTGCTCACTGAGAAAGTACGATACAACCGGCGCGGTGTGCAAGGCTTCGTTGGAAAAGAATGTGCCAGCCGGCGGCTGGGCCAATTATGGGATGCGGAAGGTGATTTCACGTCCCATACCGGGAAAGGAGAGCGTGATCGTGTCGGATGATCTTGGCGGACAATCCGAGTAGGCGTAGAGCCTCAACTCGACGTGGTCCCATATCGGGTCGCCGCATCGTAGCGGCCAGGCATCGACAAGTCGGAATCGCGGATCTTCGGCCAGCAGCCTTCTCAAGAGCTTTCGAGGCAACGGGTCGGCGTCCGTGTAGTGCGTCCTTGGCAAGGCCGACTCGATGACGATGTAGCGAATACCGTACTTGTCCAGGAGGTCGATGATGTCCTGCTCGGTGCGGGCGAAGATTTGCCCCGAGTATTTCATCCTGGCGGCCCGCGCATACAGGAGCTTGCTCGCCCGAAGTGGAATGATCCTGCCTCGGGTGCGGTTATTCCGGTAAGCATCAAAGACGAATTGCCCGTCGCGGACCGCATCCACGAGGACGAGATCGGCATCCGGGCGATCGGCGAGGGCGGCAACGGCTGGGCCGTAGTCGGGAAGGCGGCCTGTCGACCTCGCCAGCGCCAAGCCGGCCTGTGTGCAAACCAGTGCGACCAAGAGTGCCAAGCGGACGGCATCTGTCTTCCAGCGAATGAGTTGCTCCCGTTCGCCTCGCCGGGCCTGCGGCAGGAGGAATCGCACGGCGGCGAACATCAGCGGCGGCAACGCGAAGAAGAAGTACCTCGGCTCCTTCGCGGAGATGGCCGTGCTGAACGCGACCCAGGCCAGGAACCATAGCAGTAGCAGGCCGCGAGCACGCCGATCCGGCGCGGCGATGAGCGTTCCCAAGCCCAGCACCGCAAGCGGCAGGAGCGGCCAGCCCACGATCTCCGGCATGTGACGCGGGTAGAACAGAAGGTCGTCGGTCGACGGTCTGAGCAGCGTCGAGGGCAAGGCGGCATGAAGTCGGGCAAACGCCGTGTAGCCGACGATGACCGCGAACGCAACCACAACAGGGATGATGAATGCGGGGCGGAGCAGGTAGCGCCGTCGGTCGCCTGCGAGAATCGCGTGCAGCAATAGCACCGGCAGGATGAAGCCTGCCGTCTGTTTGGTTATGAAGGCCATCACGACTGCGGCGGCCAGCGCGACCGCCCAACGCGCGAGGAGCGTGTCGCGGTCCTTCTGGTAGGCGTAGCAGACGGCGAGGAGCCAGAAGGCCGCGGGCCATTCGAGCATCACGTCTCCCAACCAGAGCGCGCCGTGCGGGCAAGTGATGAGCAGCAGCGCGGCGAACAGCCCGGTCAGCCGATCGAACCAGCGCCGTCCTAGTGAGAACATGAGAATGCCCGCGCCGGACGCGAAGAGGAGAACGGTGACTCGCGCGGCTGCAACGCTGACGCCGAAGACTGCGAAGACCGCGGCCTCCACGATCGCGAAGCCGGGCGGCCAGTAGGCCACGATGCCGAGGGCCGGGTTGAATAGGTAGAACTGCTCTGCCCACTGGCGCGGATTGTCAAAGGGCCGCTGTCTAAGGAAATCGAGGACGAAGATGCCGTCGAACGTGTGCTGTGGGGCATCCGACCAGCCGAGGCCGCCGGTCGTGATGCCGGGCACGCCCAGGATGAGGACCGTCAGCAGGATGAGTGCCGCGCAGAGGTAGTCTGACGGCACGATGCGTGTGTGCGGGCGTGTGGCGTTCGTCGTCGGTGATAGATCGGTCTGTTCGCTCATGCGTCGGGGAACTTGAAATCGATGATCTGCATTTCGACGTTTCGCCGTCCGTTCCACTCATTCAGTATCGGCCGAAACGCAACACGACATCGGCGGCAGTCGAGGAGTTGTTCGCGAACTTTGGCTTGGCCGAACGCGATGCCCTTGCACTGCGTGCGGCCGTCGCCCAGGACGACCTGAAGATGGTTTGGCGGAGAGCCGACCGTCCGCGGTTCGCCTGTCACATCGAGCATCTCCGTCGCGAGTCGCGGCGCTGGGTTGCCCGCGCCGAACGGTTCGAGCCTGGCGAGGCTCTCGACAAGCTGCTCGTCGAGTTGCCCCAGATCCACGACGTCGTCGATGTGGAGTTTGGGCTTGAGGTCCGCGGCGGTGAGTCGTTGGCCGGCTCTGGCCTGGAAGGCGACACGAAACTCGTCGATCTTGCTCGCGTCGATCCGCAGCCCCGCGGCCATATCGTGTCCGCCGCATGCGATGAGGTGTTCGCGGCACTCGTTGAGCACATCACCGAGCGGGAAGTTCTTGATGCTGCGCCCGGAGCCTTGTCCCTGTCCATCTTCAAGTGCAATCAAAACGGCGGGCCGGCAGAACTCGTCGACGATCCTGCTGGCGACGATTCCGATGACGCCCGCATGCCAACCCTCTGATGCCAGGACGATGGCACGGACGGCGTCGGAGTCCTGACCCTGCTCCACGACCATTTCCTTCGCCTGCGCGGCGATTTTTCGTTCCAGCGTCTGCCGGGCGCGGTTTTGCTGCTCGAGATTCTCAGCGATGCGGACCGCCTCGGTGGGTGTTGATCGCGTGAGCATCTCGACGGCGACCTGCGCGTGGCCCATGCGGCCGATCGCGTTGAGCCGTGGCGCGAGCCGATAGCCGATGTCGTAGCCGTCGAGCTTCTTCCCGGCGAGTCCGGCGGAATGGATGAGGGCCTTGATCCCGGGATGGTGACTTTGCGGCAGGCCCTGCAAGCCGTGGTGCGCGATGAGGCGGTTCTCTCCGACAAGCGGCACGACATCCGCGATGGTGCCGAGTGCCGCGAGGCCGAGGGCTTCGATCAGGAACGCGCGGAACTCTGGCGTGACCTTGTCTGTCTTTGATAGCGTCTGCGCGACGGCCCACGCCAGCTTGAACGCGACGCCCGCGCCGCAGAGGTCCGCGTTTGGATAAGGCGGTTCGTCCTGCGGGCCGATGCCGGGGTGAACGATGAGCGCATCGGGCAATCGCATGGCGCCGGAAGCGTCCGTGTCCGGGTTGTGGTGGTCCGTGATGATGAGATCGACGCCGCGCTCTTTCGCCCGGGCGGCGGATTCAACGGCGGTCACGCCACAGTCAACGGTGACGATGAGCTTCGCGCCTTCGTCGGCGAGCGTGTCGATGGCGTCGGTGCTGATGCCGTAGCCCTCTTCGAGGCGGTGCGGGATGTAGAAGCCCGGTTCGACGCCGGCGAGCTTCAGGCAGTGCCAGAGGATTGACACTCCCGTGATGCCGTCCACGTCGTAGTCGCCAAAGATGACGATGGATTCACCGTTTTGGACGGCGGCGGCGATCCTGTCCGCGGCGGGCCGTGTTGCGGGCATCGCCTCCGGCGAGAGGATGTCGCCGAGCCGCGGGCTGAGGAACCCGCGGGCTGCGCCGGTGTCGCTGACACCCCGGTTGGCCAGTACCTGTGCGACGATCGGAGAGATGTGCAGGGCGCGGGCGAGTTCGTCTCGGCATGCGGCGGGGGGAGCGATGATCCAATCCTTGGACATGAGCGTCTCCGACACGGGGCCGATCAGAGCCCCAGGCGCAAGCGCGGGTTTTCCGATCCGAGCCCCAAGCGCCAGCGTGGGGTTTTCGTGGACAGGCCGCATGTCGCCTGACCCGCTCGCTTGCGCTCGGGGCTCGGATCAGGTACCCGACGCGAGTGATATCATGTTCCGCTTCGCTGATTCGCGAACTGCCTGAACCGTCACGGACCCAGTGCCTGACAGTTTCGTCCTTGACGGGGGCATGGTACGCTGTGACGGCGGGATAGGACAGTGCGGCGTTCGGCCGCGGCCGAACTGTGGCACAAGCGCCTCGTAGCGTCGGCCCCCTGTGGCCGACGTTCCAGTCTTGTAGCGGCCGACGCCCCTGTCGGCCGTGGAAGCCGGTCGGTAATCATCGTCGGCCACAGGGGGCCGACGCTACCATCAGGCGGGTGCGATGATTCGGATCAAGATTTGCGGCATCACGAGGCCACAAGACGCGGTGATCGCGGCGGTGGCAGGCGCCGACGCGATCGGCCTGGTCTTCGCGAAATCACCGCGGCAAGTGAGCATGCGACAGGCACGCGAGATCGTCGCCGCGCTACCGCCGTTCGTCTCGGTCGTGGGCGTGTTTGTCAACGCCAGATCGGCAACGGTGGTTCGGACCGCAACCGAGGTCGGCCTGAGCGAGGTGCAACTCCACGGCGACGAATCGCCGGCATTCGTCGACAAGCTCTTGGGCTTGCGGGCAATCAAGGCGCTTCGTGTTCGCGACCGGGCGTTCGCGGAGAAGGTCCACGCATTTCGCGACGCGGGCATCGGTGGCATCCTGCTCGATGCGTTTTCGGCAGAGTCGCGCGGCGGCAGCGGCCGGCGTTTCGACTGGGACCTCGTCGCAGGCGTGCGCGAGGCCGGCGCGCTGGACGACCCGCCGCCGCTGATCCTCGCCGGCGGCCTCACTCCCGAAAACGTCCGGGCGGGAATCAGACGCCTGCGCCCGTGGGGGGTGGACGTATCGAGCGGCGTCGAGGACGAGCCGGGCATCAAGTCCGCCGAAAAGATCGGGCGATTCGTGGCAACCGTCCGCAGCGCCACCCGGCGGGGGTGAACGATGCCGTCGAAGATCGTGACGTGTCTGAAGTGGATCTGACAACTAGGGCGCGGCGTCAACGGAGTCGTCAGGTTGCGGGTCCTGCCCTGTGGAGGCTGGTTCTTTCGGCTTGAATACGCGGCGTCGGCGGGCGGGGTTGCCTGACCAGTATTCGTATTCTCCGACGACGCAGCCGGCGAGGACCATGGAGCCCGCCCCGATGATTGCGCCGCGTTTGATGTGCGAGCCTGCGATCGCGGAGTGCCCGCCGATCAAGACGTCGTCTTCGATGATGGTCTTGGCGAGGAAGACGGCGTCGCGTTCTTGGTAGTGCCCGGCGATAGTGCTGCCGAAACCGATGATGACATTGCGGCCGATCGTCACGTTGTACGGATCGATGATGCAGGGCTCGGCGATGTAGGAGGACTTCGACTTGGGGCCGAAGATGGGGTTCATGATCCACTTGAGGGGCGGCAGACTGACTAGGTGGAAGACGAGGAAGCCGGGGAATGGCGCTTGATACCTCGCCTTGGTGAGTGCCGCGAGAAAGGCGGAATACACGAGTTGCCGGCTGGGACGCTTGCCCGGGCCGATCTCGTAGCGACCCGCCCTGGGCGTCGGGATGATGAGGCGGAAGACGAGCAGGTGCGCGATGTAGAAGATGTTGAACAGGAAGACCAGATGGCTGAGCTTCTGGCCCCAGAGCCAGGCAGTGCTCAGGTCGGCGTTGATGATGGACGGCTTCGGCCAGGCGTCGCAGACGGTAAAGAGCGCGACGCTCAAGGCGATCGAGCTGTACCAGATGAAGAGACGGAGGAATCCGTCGAGAAACACGAACCATTGAATGCCGAACTTCGGGTCGTAGGGTTTGGCGGTTCCCTCGGTCATCGTCGAGTCCTCTGTATCTGGTCAAGTCCGCTGGCTTTGCGAACGGGGGCAGGTCTTCCCATGTTCGGGTTTCTGCGTGGCTCCACCGCCAGATAGTGCCCGCAAGATCTGAAAAGGTCAAAAGGCCGGGCGGAAGGATGCGTCCTCCCGGCTGTCGATGTTGTGTTCTGGGCATGTTGCCGCAACAATGCCTGCCGACCGGGCAGGCGGCGCGCGGCTGCACCGAGGTGTCGGTGGAATGTCGGAAAAAGACAGCGCCCGGGCCGACGACAATGCGTAAGATCGATCCGGCCGCGTAGAAGAAGAGTCGCAACTGTGAGGTGCAACATGAAGGTCCTGATTGCGGACAAATTCGAATCCACGGGTATCGCGCAGCTCAAGGAAATGGGCTGCGAGGTCACGTTCGATCCTGATCTGAAAGAGGCAGCGCTGGTCAAAGCGCTCGCAGATGTCAAGCCGGCCGTGCTCGTGGTGCGATCAACGAAGGTCATGCCGGAGCAACT
>JBDRKQ010000162.1:0-5397 GCA_043813895.1 Planctomycetota bacterium | reverse complement strand
TCGGGTGTTCCTGCGCGTGCCTGCGGCCGTGGGGCATCCGGGCCGTGGCTCTCGGCTGAGCAGCCCTGCCGTTGAACGACCGGACGACCCTCGGCGCCCACACCACCGGCGCAGCGGTCTGTTTCTGACGGCTATTATGGGTCCCACGTTGTTTGCGGGGAGCAGACGGCCCCCTTGCGTCGAAATCACGGCGCGCGGCGGTATAGTGGAAGGAGGCGGTTTCTGAGGACGGCCGCCGTTGGGGAGTTGAGGGTGCACTTCTGAGGAGCGGAGAATGAACATGCGACCGGGGAACGAAGACTCTGTTGACGGACACGTTGTATTGGATTCACACCGGCGCCCACACCGGAATCTTACGCGGATGTGCGGCTTGCTTGCGGGGATTGTTGGGGCCGGTCTGATCATCGGCTGTCCATTCTTCCAACAGCCCGCAGGGGCGCCGGTGCCACAGATCGCCCTGCAGGTCTTGCCTGCGCGCGGGCCGACCCTGGGGGGAACGGAAGTCTTGATCACGCGCGACACGGCGCCGCCGTTCGAGTTCGGGGCTGAGGTGCTTTTCGGCGCCTTTCGGGCAGCGGCGTGCGAGGTCGTGGATGAGGATACGATTCGTGTCAAAGCGCCAGCCCAAGCCGCGGGCCGTGTCGACGTTGCAGTCCGGGGTCTCGACGGTACGACGGCCATTCAAGCCGGGTGCTTCGAGTATGTTGCAATCGAGGACGCCGACGCGGACATGATCGCCCTGATCGAGACGATGTTCCCAGGCCCGCCCTCCTTGGTGAGCGCGGTTGCGCTCAACAACACCAGCGTGCGCATCTCCTTCAGCGAACCGGTTCGGCAAGGCGTGACAGACACGTCGAACTACAGCATCATCATTCCCGAGGGCGGGTTTCTCATGCCTGACAGATCGGTCTTGCCGGAGCCGAGCGCCGATCATATGAGCGTCGACTTGACGACGCTGTCGCAGGCCGATGTGCTCTATCAACTGACGGTCACCGACATCCGAGACTTGGCCGGAAACCAAATCGCGCCGACGGACAGGTACCTTACTCCTTCGCAAACGACATTTAACGGCATCGCTCCCGCACACCTGGACGAGCACATCGACTCGGACGGCGACGGTTTCGCAGACTGGTTCGAGATGCTCGGTTGGGAGATCACGATCCAATTGGCGAACGGCGAGGTGATACAGGGCTACGTCACCAGCGATCCATACAATCCGGACACGGACGGCGACGGGCTCTCGGACGCGGACGAGAATGCGCAATCGACGGACCCGCGCACGGATGACACGGACGCCGACCTCGTGCCGGATATTGAAGAACTCTTCGACTGGCGCAGCAACCCGTGCGATCAGGACACCGATGACGATGGATTCGCCGATCAGACGGAGGTGTTTTTTGGCACGTCGCTCATTCTGGCCGACACCGATGGCGACCAGTTGGACGACCGTGACGAACTGCTCAACCGCAATCGAAACCCGCGCATCGCGGACCTTCCGATCGTGACGATTACGGTCGGTGACATGAACCTCGAACTGGACGAGCGGTACAGCTACACCGATCAGTTTGGCGAGGAGCATTCGATCGAAGAGTCCTTCAGCGACACATTGCAGCGAGACACCAACCGATCCTTCTCGGAGACCAACGGTCGAACCTGGGCGGCGCACGGCGAAGCCAAGGCGACCTTCAGTGCGGGCGAGAACAAGGACGGCCCGTTCATCGAGGTGGGTGGGGAAGTCGGCGGCGGCTTCTCCTGGGAGGACGCTCACTCGGCGACCCAGGATTCGAGCGAGAGCGTTTCGAACACCTACAACGAGGCTGTCAATAAAGTCTCAAGCCTCTCGTCGGTCAGCAGCATCTCGCGTGAGACGGTGGCGGCTCGCATCTCCGCGGCCGTCAGCATCCGTGCCGGCAGCGATATCGCGTTCTCTTTGACGGACGTGGAGATCTCCGTGCTGCAACGGGATCCGGCCAATCGCACACGCTTGATCCCGATCGCCACGCTCGTACCGAGCGTGCCCGACGCCGTGTACCACGTCGGCCCGCTCCTGCCTGAAGTTGGCCCGTTGATTTTCCAGAACACGGATGTGTTCCCGAGCATGGTCGAGCAGTTGATGAAGGATCCGAGCGGGCTGTTGTTCCAGGTGGCGAACCACAATATCACCGACGAACTCGGGCGCAATTTCGCCTACAGCGGCCAGGAAGTGGCCGAACGGACCGCGACGGTGACCATCGACTTCGGCAATGGCGAGAGCGAGATTTACCGCATCGCGACCGCGAGCCGCTTCAACGCGCAAGGGCGATCGTTGGGTATCAGCATGGCGGATGCACTGCGGGCGATCGAGTTGGACCCGTGGGATGGTGAAGACCCCGAGCTTGGGGACGTGGACAATCCGGCCGATCCTCGGCCGAAGCCAACGGACGCCGATGTCCAAACGACGTTCGGAATGCGGACCATCGTCGGCACGGACGACGACGGACTGCCGTTCGACATCCGCGTGGTGACGCGCGTCCGTGGCGTGCAGGACGACTTTGATCTCGAAACGGTCGAGCCGAACAAGCCGAACGATGGCGGGTTCTGGGCGATCTTTGTCACGACACCCGGCGCACCCGGGCCGAGGCCAGGTATCCAGCGACTGCGGGTCGCGACCAATTTCGACGAGGCACGCTTGTACGCGGGCGAGGCCTACATCATTGCCTACGTGAAGGACAAGGACCAGGACGATCTTACTTCTTTGGAAGAGTTTTTCGCGGGAAGCAACGACGCCCTGGCAGATACCGACAACGACAGCCTCGGCGACTTCCTCGAGATTCAAGGTCAGTGGGACTTTGGCGGACTCGGGGCGTGGCTGATCTACACGGATCGCCTGCCGGGCGGCTACCGCACGTACGCGGCGCCGTTCCTTTCCGACAGCGACGGGGATGGTTTGATGGATGACAGGGAATACGCCTTGTGCCGCTACCGTTACCAACCGGACGGCACGCCGCCCGCCGACGGTTTTACCATCGGAACATCCACCGGCGGCACCGTGGTCTGGGACGGCGGGATCGAACCGGAGGACCTCCCGCCGGCGTTTCCGCCCAGCGAAGGTTTGCCGGATGACTGGCACAAGAACCTCGACCCGGAGACGGGTGCGCCCGTGCAGTTCCCGACGAACCGGGCCTCGCTCGACCCGCGTAAGAAGGACACGGACGAGGACGGCATCAGCGATGCCGATGAGGTGAACGGCTACCTCATTGACCTGTTCGACGAAGATCCCACCGATACGTCACATCGTTGTGTGTTCGTGTACACCGACCCGCTGAGCATGGACACGGACAAGGACGGCCTGCTCGACGGCATGGAGCGGCAGTTTGGCACGAATCCTGTGACGCCGGACAGCGGTGTCGTATTCGACGACGACCTGGACGGCCTGCCGAACCGCGTCGAGGAGACCGGCTGGCTGATCTGGGTCGATCTCGATGCCGATCCGAGCACGGCACCAGTCCAGCGCAGGGTCTTCTCGAATCCGGATGACCCCGACAGCGACAACGACTACCTGCCGGACTACGTCGAGTGGGTGCTCGGCACCAATCCCTGGTACGACTGCGATCCGGCCGACACGCCGTGTTTCGGCGACGAGCCCGATCCCGCGGACATCCCGCCGGGGCACGATACGGATGATGACGGCCTGAGTGACTCCGAGGAATGGGACGGAACGATTCCGCCGCAAGACCAGGAGAAGCTCGCCTACTGTGACGTCGTTCCGAACTGTGCCGGCTATCTGGTTTCGGAAGCGGCGTACGGGACGGACCCGACCAACGCCGACACGGATGGTGACGAACTGAGCGACGGCGACGAGATCGCCGGCTGGAATGTCCACCTCGGCGGCAGCCCTGCGGGCTACCTGGTCTTCAGCAACCCGCTGAATCCCGACACGGACAATGACGGTTGGCCGGACGGCGCGGAGGCGGCGGCAGGCTCCGATCCGACCAAGGTCGACACCGACGAGGACGGCACGATCGACTCGGTTGAGGCGTCCATCATCGACAGCGACGGCAACGCGCGCGACCCGTTGACGCCGGACCAACTCATCTCCATCACCTATCACGAGCTTTGCATCGGGGCCGACGGGGGACTCCCAGCCGAGGCCGCGATTTTCTACTTCAGCTTCGGCATCTGGCAGCCGGGGAACCCCTATGCCACCACGTGGATGAAGACCTACGATCTTGCTCCGAACTTCCAATCGTGCCTTGCTGCCAATAACTGCTATTGTCGCGAATGTGGCGACTGGCGCTACCTGCGGCTTTGCCGGAACGACTGTTCGAACCTCATGACTTACGCACAGGTATGGGATGATGTCGAGGCCACGAAGTCGTTCATCATCCCGCACGGCGACTACTTCTGGATATACGGTTATCTTCACCAGCAGGACATATGTGACGAATATGGCGGTTGGCCGGATTACGAATGGGAGTTCGGCGCCGGTGAGGATCTGGTTTCCCCGATCACGCAGGGAACCTTTTCCTACACGACGGGCCCGGACACCGATCTGGACGGCGACGCGATCGAGATCACCGTCCACGGGTACATCCTGGTGGAGTAATCAGGGGCGGACTGACTTGCGTGCTCGCCCCAGGCCGTTGCCGGCCGGGTGTGATGCGCGAGGGCGGTTTCCGCAATGGTGGAGCTTTGGGCCTCGGAGAAAGACGTCTGAGGCCCCGACAGGCAGCGTGCTTTGCACTCCATCATGCACTCCGTTTCTCCCGGCACTTCGGCGATTGAGCGGGTGCCCTCGAGAACGCGGATCGTGTCATCGGATGGCGTTCAACAGAAGGGCAGTGCCACACCCAGGACACCACAGAAGACTCCTGTAAAACGGCGTAAACTTGGCGACCAAAGACAACGATTGGCACTGCATGACACCAAGAGAAGGGAACTGGGAGTGCAGGGGCTCGAACCCTGGACCCACGGCTTAAAAGGCCGCGGGCACCCTATGGAACCGTCGCAACCGCAAGCACTTACAAGCGAGGGCTCCCGCGCTTGTACTAACGCTTGTACCAACTCGCCGGATTCACCGCACGAATCGAGCACTGAGACGGCCGACGCCGGACCGATAGGCGAGCACTTCGCCGAAGCGGTTGCCATGCTCGCCCGGCTGCCGCTGACCGACGCGGAGAGAGCCGAAGCCGTGCAGCGGCTGCTACGGAGGGACGTACCATGAAGGAAACACCGTCACCAAACGGAGATAACGGCGATCGGGACGCCCGAGGATGCTTCGCCAAGGGCAATCCTGGCGGGCCGGGGAATCCGCACGCTCGCCGGGTGGCCGAGATTCGGAAGCTGTTGCTGGATGCCGTGACGGATCAGGACGTGAAGGAAATCTGCGATGTCCTCGTTCGGAAGGCCAAGGAAGGT
>JBDRKQ010000161.1:0-18438 GCA_043813895.1 Planctomycetota bacterium | reverse complement strand
ATGGAAGGCCGAACACTCGCGATCGGTGCTTTCCGCACGAAGCTCGATGACAATTTCCAGATCACCGCGAAGGACCCGGAGGAGCGTGCGAAGATCGTGGCAGGGATGAAGGGTGTCGAAGATCGCATCGAGGCCGACATGGACCCGTACAAGGCCGCCAGACAGATGGATACCGACGAAATCGTCGCGGTGGAGGAGCTTCGCGACTATTTGATGACGCTCGTCGAATTGAGCTACCAGAGCATCGGGTATCGCCGCGTGAAGAATCCCAGGATATGGTCAATGCACGACCTCAACGTGCTCTGGGACTTCTCGGGTTAGTATGACAGCGATAGATCGATTTCAGACAGAAGGTCCGCGGGCGTGTGCCACTGGCAGCTTGCTGCCAGAGCGATCTTGCACAAAACACTGGCGGACAAGCCGCCAGTGGCACCGGGCTCGGGATCGGAGCCGCGGCGGCACGGTCAACTGGAGTGCACAACGACATGGCTGAGAAAACGCTCATCGCAAACGTGCAACAGGATGAAAGGGACCCCGAGACGCTTCTCGTCACGTCACCCGCCGTCGGCATGGCGGATGGGGCGCCCAAGGTCGGCCGTTTTCTCAATGCCTCAGATCGTGTCAACACGATGAAGATACTCAACGTCCGTTACGTGCTCCGGCTGCCGCGAGACGTGCATGGCCGACTGACCGAGGTCTTCATCCCCAACAGTCTCACGCCCGTTGCGTACGGCCAGCCTCTCGCGCGGCTCGATCCACGCGTCCTCGAGGCCGGCGCCGATGCCGCCGCCGGACGTGACGGCGCCACGGCCGGCGAAGCGCAAGATACGGGCCTCATTTCCATCGAAGCCCCCTCGGACGGAATCTTCTACAGCCGCCCCTCCCCCGATTCACCGCCGTATGTGGAAGTCGGCTCGCCAGTCACCACCGGCAGCATCCTCGGCCTCGTCGAGATCATGAAGTGCTTCCACCAGATCACCTATGGCGGCGTCGAGTTGCCCGAGAAAGGCGAGATCGTAAAGATCATGGTGAACGACGCGGCGGAAGTGCGTTTCGGCCAACCACTCTTCCTCGTCAAGCCGGCCGTGTAGAGAACACCCTTGAAGAGCTGCGGACTTCAGTCCGCGCGGTTGTTCATGCCCGCTTGGCCGAGAATCCCTTCTCGGCCCCTCGTTGATCGCCAAACCGACCGCATGAAGGCGCTACGTTTGCAGCCCGGCGTCAAGTGCCGCGCTCGTCGGTACCGCGGTGGCGAAGCCACAGGTAGGTCATGAGGATGGTGCCGAGGACGCCCCAGGGAAGCATCGAACTGAACCAGGCTGTGGGATTGAACGTGGTATAAGAGTCCAGTAGCTTGCCAAGTCCGAACCCGGCCAGCATGGCGCCGAAGTACTGGAACGAATCAATCACGCCCGCAGCGAAGCCGGCCATCTTCCGGCCACCAAGATCCATGGCCGCGGCCGTCCCCAGGATGGAATGTGTTGCGTTGCAGCCGGTGTGGACACCGAGGATCAAGACCGCAGCCATCACTGCCGAAGAGTACATGAACCCTTGGGACATCACGATGGCGGCAAGAAGAAAGAGAACCTGCACCAAGTAGAGTGCCGCTGCCACAGGCGCGCGACGTCCTTTGAACACCTTGTCCGAGATGATGCCCGATCCAAGTGAACCGGCGGATGCCATACACGGCAGCAACACAACGGCGATCCACCAGAAGAGGCCGGTCGTCTTGCCAACCGTCCAAACCTCATTCATGTAGATCACCCACCAATCATAGATGGCCGCCCGAACGAAACCTGTGCAGAAGTAAGCGCCGGCCACAATCCAGACGACGGGGTTCGCAGTGATTTTCCGGAAGACCTCGCTGATCCGGACGCGTTCATGCGGGTCTTCATCCGGGCTCTCGTCATCGTGCTGTACGCGATAACCAGCTTCCTCTGGATGGTTTTTCACCGTCAAGTTCATGAGGATGATGATGATCACGACGACGACTGGCGGTACGATGAACATATACCGCCAATCGAGCTTGGGTACCGTAATTGTGTAGAAGATCAGGGGAACGGCAAAGCCCGTCGCGAGCAACGGCCCCAATTGCCCAACGCCGGTCTGTCCAAGATTGATCATAATCCCGAAGATGCCGGCAAAGAAGCCTCGCTCTTCTCTTCGGAACCAAGCCGTATTGATCTTCACCATGCCCGGCGCACCGAACGCCTGCACATAACCATCCACCAGGCGGATGATGAGCAACGTGAAGAACAACCAACCAATATTGGACCAAGCCACGATGCCGAAAAGGAGATTCAGCACGACGGTCCCAATGGCGCCGATCGTCATCGCCTGCTTGCCACCCAGACGGTCTGTAAAGAGACCATTCACGAATTGGCCTATGGCATAGGCGCCGTTGCGAGCAGATTGGATGGCACCGTACTGCGTGTTCGAGAAGCCGAGCGTTTCCTTCAATTCCGGAGAGACGATGCCAAGGTTGTACCGGCAGAGATAATACGTGGCGTAGGTCAGTCCCAGGAAGAACCAGTTGCGGACGCGCCGCAGGCGAAAACCGGGCGGATGTTCATATACGAACTGGTCGTTGTCTGACTTCGATGCTGAATTGGCGTCTGGCATCGTTGGCTTTCCTGGAGGCGGCGCTGGGCCGTCTCGGGTTCGTGCGGCGACAAGAACGAAGTAGGCTAACGACTGCGGCGATTCAGGGCAAACCGGCGAAATCAAATGCACGTCATGCCGGGTCAAAGGGCCGTTCTGTTGGCCTGCGCGAAAGCACCCTACAATGCCCTCATGGCGGACAGGCCCTTGCCGGTTTCAGAAGTCACGATCTGGTCGCCCGCGATCCCGATGCGGACGCGGTTCAGCCATGCGACGGCAGTCCGCGCGTGCGCGGAGCCGCTCATCGTCGGCGTGGAGTTGGCGGATCACACGATCGGCTACGGCGAGACCCACCCACGCGAGTACGTCACCGGCGAATCGCACGAGAGCGTCGTCGCGACGATCCGCGAAGTCTTCGTCCCGATCCTGGTCGATCTCCGGCCGGGCAACTTCGGGGAGGCCATCGAGGCGGCGGCGAACCTCCCGCTGACCGACGCGCGGGGGCGCGTCATCTCGGCGGCGCGGGCCGCGGTGGAGCTGGCCGTCCTGGACGCGTACGGTCGGGCATTCGATCGATCGCTGGAAGCCCTGGCGGGTTGGTTGGGCGAATCGTGGTTGGCCGCTCCGGGCAGCCTGGATACGGTGCGATACAGCGGCGTGGTCTCGAACACGGCGGCGAAGCGCGCGGCCTGGACCGTGCGGAAAATGCGACTCAGCGGGCTTCGCGACTTCAAGCTCAAAGTCGGCGACGCGCACGACGGCGAGCGGCTGGCGGCGGTGGTCAAGACGCTGGGTCGCGGGCTGGAGGCGGGTCGCAAGACGCTTCGGCTGGATGCCAACGGCGCATGGACGCCCGAAGAGGCGGCGTCGCGTCTGGCGCAATGGGAGGAACTGCCCATCGCCTGTGTCGAACAGCCGTTGGCGAAGGGGAACGTGCAGGCTTGGGCCGCGCTCGCCGGACACACTTCACTACCGCTGATGGCGGATGAATCGCTCGTCACGCCGGACGACGCGGAGGCCCTCATCGTGAACCGGGCCGCATCGTGGTTCAACATCCGCATCAGCAAGAACGGCGGGCTGATCCCCGCGATGCAATTGGCGGCCATCGCGCGGCGGCACGACGTCGCCTTTCAACTCGGGTGCATGGTCGGCGAAACCAGCATCCTGTCCGCAGCGGGCCGGTGGTTTCTGCAGATGGTGCCGGACGTGCGGTTCGCCGAAGGGAGCTTCGGACGGTTCCTGCTCAGCAGCGACGTGATCGCCCGACCGATCAGATTCGGATACGGCGGGCGGTGGCGACCGATGAACGGGCCGGGCCTCGGGGTGACGGTGGATGTCGAGAGGCTGCAACGGCTCTGCCAAGAGAAGCCGAAAAGGATACCGCTGTAGCTGAGCCGGTTCTGCTGATGTTTGGAACAGTCGTGCACGTTCATGGCGATAGCCTGCTCCCCAGAACCCGATCCATCTCATGGGAGGGTCCTTACAGCCTGGTGAGGCAAAGAGATTCTCGATGAAGAAGAAGCGACACAGTCTGGAGCAGATCATCCGCAAGCCATGAGAGGCCGAGGGGCGGGCGGGCACGGCATCACCGCGAACACGTCGAGGGCAACTGCAAGAACCCGCCCGTTCCGGGCACGTGCGACCGGTTGCACGTCCAGTCCAAACACCTGATGACCCGTGAGGCGGTGCGACTTTCTGAGAAGGCGAGGCAGCTTGCGTGTCGGACGATGGCCGATTCGCTGCTGCGACATCGCGTCGAACTGATCGCGCTGTGCGTGGATGACCATCACTACCGTTTTCTCGCTCGTTTCCCGTGGCCCACGGATCAGGGTCTTTCACTGACGGAGTGCGGCGGCAGGCCGAACGCCCACTCCAATTGCAGAAACTCCCGGAATCCTGATCCGTGGGCTTGCGGCGTTTTTTTCACAAAGAGCCTCCGCGGGGGTTGGCACGCGGAGGTGGGAATGGCTATACTACTCGCCCTTCCGCCGAAAAGCTGGCGCGGGTGGAGCTCGATGCGCTCCCGGCGGAGTGGTGACTGCGGTTCATCGAGCCGCCGAGAGAGCACAAGCTCATGGTAGCTTCCCCCACACGCCTCTACGTCAGAAACATCTACGATACGGTCCGGACGATCGCGATTGGCATGCGCATTACGCTGCGGTACTGCTTCGCGAAGACGATCACGGTGCAGTATCCAGACATGCCACCACTTATTCAGCCGCGATACCGGGGGTTCCACTGGTTTGAGGCGGAGAAGTGCATCGCGTGTGACGCATGTGCGAAGGCATGCCCGGTGGACTGCATCTATATTGAAAAGTCCGCGGCTCGGAAGGTGGACAAGGAGTCGGGCCTTGCTCTGGGCGGCGCGTTGGAGCGCTATGCGATCGATTACTCCAAGTGCCTCCTCTGCGGGCTGTGCACGTCGCCGTGTCCGACCGACTGCATCCACATGGGTGACAACCACGACCTCAGCGTTTACGCGCGTGAGGACGTGATCGTGGAGTTCACGGAGTTGGCGCGGCAGGGCAGGCAAACGCAGGAGCCCTATTGGGCACAAAAGCCGAATCCTCCCAAGTGGGTGGCCGAGACGAATGCCCGGTGGCGGGAGCGGGCAGAGCCGGTTCGCGATGCCATGCTGCGGACGTTGGAACCCACGGAGATACCCAAGAAGAAGAAACCGGCGGCGAAGGACGAGAATGCTTCCGATCCAGAGAAAGCCTCTGATCCTGAGAAGGCCTCCGGGCCCGAGAAGGATTGACGCGAGGGAGTCGGTCAAGTCATGAGTGACGGCGGTGACATACTTGTCGGTCTGTTGATTTTCGCGCTGGGCGGCCTGGGCGTGGCCCTGGGCGGGCTGGTCTTCGGGGCGATCGTGCGAAGGAAGCTGCACCACCCCGAGAAGGCCGTCACATACGAGTGCGGCGAGCCCACCATCGGCACAGCGCGCGTGCAGTTCGACCTTCGCTTCTATGTGGTTGCCCTGGTGTTTCTGATTTTCGATATCGAGATCGCACTGTTTTACCCATGGGCGGTGGTTTACAGGGAAGCGGGCGTCGCGGCCTTGTGGGACATGCTGTTCTTTTTCGGCGTGATCGTGGTCGGCTTTCTGTACCTGTGGCGCTTCGGTTACTTGAACTGGGTTCGCGCGACGAAAACATGAGCGTCTGCCGCTGCTGCGGGGCGGCGAGCACGGCATCGCGTCCTGGAATGAAACGATGAGCTGGATAGAAAACCGATTCGAGGACGGCGTGATCATCACGTCGCTCGATTGGGCGATCAACTGGGGCCGTCGGTCAAGCATCTGGCCCATGACGTTCGGCTTGGCGTGCTGCGCGATCGAGATGATGGCGGTCGGCGCGGGTCGGTACGACCTGGATCGCTTCGGCGCGGGAGCGTTTCGGGCGACGCCGCGACAGAGCGACCTGATGATCGTGGCCGGTACGGTGACGTTTAAGATGGCCAGCCGCGTGCAGCGCCTGTACAACCAGATGCCCGAGCCGAAGTACGTCATTGCGATGGGCGCTTGCACGATCGGCGGCGGCCCTTACTTCAAGCATGGCTACCACGTGGTCAAGGGCGTTGACCTGATCGTACCGGTGGACGTCTATGTTCCGGGGTGTCCTCCGCGGCCGGAGAGCCTGATGGAGGGCCTGATGCGGTTGCAGGACAAGATCCGCAATCAGACGATCGCCAAGACGAAGCGGCATTCTATGCGTGCAAAGGTGCAGGCATAAGCAAGGAAGAAGTCTGGGCAGTATGGGTGCCACTGGCGGCTTGCCTGCCAGTGAAACGGATGGCTGTACTGGCAGACGAGCTGCCAGTGGCACGCGATACGAAGTCGTTCGAGCAATCGAGAGAGCAACGAATCTATGACGCCGGAAGAAATCACGGCAGTGCTGAAGGAGACGTTCGGCGAGAAGATCGTCGAGGCGAAGTTCGAGACGGCGCATCCGCATGTCGTGGTCGACGCGGAAGCTTGGCGGGACGTGGCGCTGTTCCTCCGGGACGACGAGCGAATGCAGTTCGACATGCTGCGCTGCATTTCGTCGGTGGACCTGATCGACGCCAGCCAACTCGTTGCGGTGTACGACTTCATCTCGAGCCAGGGCGCGTCGGCCTCGGACGGAGTCTGGACGAGTCGGCACACCTTCTGTGTGAAGGTGAAGGCCCCTCGCGACAATCCGCACATTCCAACTGTCGCGGACGTCTGGCCCACGGCGGACTGGCACGAACGCGAGGCGTACGACCTGATGGGCATCGTCTTCGACGGGCATCCGGATTCGGTGGAGGGACCTGACGGGCCGCACCCGAGGCGGATATTGTGTCCGGACGATTGGGAGGGCCATCCGTTGCGAAAGGATTACGTCTTCCCGATGGAGTATCACGGCATCCCGGCGGTTACGGAATACGAACAAACACGGCCGGTGCACTGAGCGGGTGAATAGCGGTGGAAGAGATTACTCTCGTATCGAAGCCTGACATCAACGCGGACCTGTCCCATGACGAGATCCGGCAGGGCGGCCTCGCGACCGAGGAGATGCTGATCAACATGGGGCCTCAGCATCCGGCGACGCACGGCGTTTTGCGCGTCGTGTTGCGCACGGACGGCGAGATGGTCCTGGAGACCGTGCCGCATATCGGATATCTGCACCGCTGCGCGGAGAAGATCGGCGAATCGCTCGCGCCGTATCAGTTCATCCCGTACACGGATCGGATGGACTACCTGGCGGGGATGAACAACAACCTGGCCTATGCGCTGGCGATCGAGAAGCTGGCTGGCCTGGAAGTCTCGAAGCGAGCCCAATACATCCGGATTGTCGCGTCGGAGTTGAATCGGATCGCATCGCACCTGGTGATGTTCGGGACGTACGGGCTGGACATCGGCGCGTTCACGCCGTTCCTGTACGCATTCCGCGAGCGAGAGTGGATTCTGGACCTGTTCGAGTCCCTCTGCGGGGCTCGGCTGACGTACAGCTACATCACGATCGGCGGCGTGACACAGGACCTGCCGGACCGCTTCATCGACCTGTGTGAGGAGTTCCTCGACTACTTCGATCCGAAGATCGACGAGTACAACAACCTGCTGTCGTTCAACCACATCTTCGTCAAGCGTACGGCGGACGTGGGTGTGATTTCCGCCGAGGATGCCGTCAAGTGGGGCCTGACCGGTCCGTGCCTGCGGGGCAGCGGCGTGCGATGGGATCTCCGCAAGGTCGAGCCGAACTGCGGGTATGAGGAGTTCGATTTCGATATTCCCATCGGCCAGGGGCTCAAGGGCACGGTCGGGGACTCCTGGGACCGGTACTTCGTCCGCATGGAAGAGATGAAGCAGTCGGTCCGCATCATCCGGCAGGTATTGAAGAAGCTGCGCGACACGGACGGCGACGTGCTGCACAAGAAGAATCGATCCGTCAAGCTGCCCGAGGACGAGGTGTATCTGGAGATCGAGAATCCTCGCGGGCAGCTCGGGTTTTACGTGCAAGGCAACGGAACGACGGTACCGGCCCGGGTGAAGGCCCGAGGGCCGTGCTTCAACAATCTGTCGATCACGAGCCATGTTTGCAGGGGTTGTCTGTTGGCGGATGTCGGAGCGATACTGGGAAGTTTCGACGTGGTGTTGGGTGAGGTGGATCGCTAGTTCGTCCTCTTGCAGAGGAATCTCGAACTGCTATAACCCATCCTTTCCCGATCGCCGGCGAGAGAGTGGATTTTGGTGGGAGGCCGCGAGTTGAGCCGAATCTCTCTGCCCTGGATTGCGAAGCCGCCCGAGGTGTCGCGCGGGTATCGCGAGCGGGCGATCCGGTCGCTGTTGGCGATCGGCGCCGCACTCGTCGTACTGGGCGTGATCCTCTTCGCCGCGTTCCAGATGTACAGCGACGGGGCGATGACGGACTGGCGTGTGCTGGTTGCATACCTCGGCGTGGCAGGCCCGATTGCAACCGGCGTCGCGATCTTCCTCGGGGGCGTCGCAATCATCTACTACCGGCGGATCGGCGCGCTCCTCGGCTGGGGGTACGTCGCCCTGCTGATTCTCTGCGGGGCCGTTGTCGGCACGGGCCTCTTGGTCTGGGGGTATTCGTGGCTATCCGGCTGGATGCAAACCTCGTTCACCGGTCTCGGCCAGCGGGTAATCCCAGCGCCTGAGTTGTACGAGGCTATCTCGGACACGCTTCCCATACCGCTGATTGCATACTGGCTCTGGCCGCTTCAGTTCGAACTGGTGCGAGATCTCATCGCCATGGGCGGCGTGGTCGGTTTCATCAATGTCGCCGCGGCGTTCGGTATTTGGTGGGAGCGCAAGGTCGCGGGTCGCATTCAGTCGCGGGTCGGGCCGATGCGAGTCGGCATGTGGCACGGCTGGGCACAATCGCCTGCCGACGGCATCAAGCTGGTCTTCAAGGAAGACCTCATCCCGGCCGGAGCGGATCAGATCCTGTTTCGCCTTTCGCCGTATCTGGCGTTCGTGCCGGTCGTCATCGCCTTTATCGCGCTCCCCTTCGCGGCGACGTGGGTATTCCGCGAGATGGACGTGGCGCTGATCTTCATCCTGGCGATGCTAGGCCTCGACGTGCTGGGCACCATCTGTGCGGGGCTGGCGAGCGACAACAAGTATTCGACCTACGGCGCGATCCGCGAGGCGTGCCAGATGATCTCGTACGAAATCCCGATGGGCATGAGCCTGTTGGTGCCGGTCATGTTAGCGGGCACGTTGAATCTCGGCGGTATCGCCGGGATGCAGGACGGCGGCTTCCATAGCTGGCTGATCTTCGCCAACCCCTGGTGTTTCGCGGCCTTCTTCCTGTACTACATCGGTTCGCTGGCTTCGTGCAAGCGTGCCCCGTTCGATCTGCCAGAGGCCGAATCTGAACTGGTAGCCGGCTTCCTGACGGAGTTCAGCGGCTTTCGCTGGGCGCTCTTCTTCTTCGGAGAGTATGCGGCGATGTTCGCCGTGTCGGGCTTGGCCGTCATTCTATTCTTCGGCGGGTGGTATTCGCCGTTCCCGATTAGTTGGCTCGAGGCACTGGGCGACGCGTGGTACGTCCCGCTGGTTCGCGGGTTGTTCTTTGACGGACCGATCCTGTTCATCCTCAAGGCGTTTGGCCTTTTCTACGTGCAGCTCTGGCTTCGGTGGACGCTGCCGCGACTCCGGATTGACCAGGTGTTGTACACCTGTGTCCAGGTGTTGTTGCCGCTCACGATGATCGTGCTGTTGGGCAACACGCTGTGGATTCTCTGTGTGGAGCATTTGCGGATCGGATGGCTGGGCTCGGTGGATGCCGTGTTGCACGTGGTACTCGTTGTGATCGGCTACGCCCTGGCGGCGACGATTCTCGGATTGGCGGCATACGGCTTTGTGAACCGGTGGCGCCTCGTTGGCAAGCTCGGCATCAAAACGTTACCTGGAGCTTAGGACCCGCGCATGAATGAGTTGCACATTTCATATGGGTGGTACGGGCATCTTGCCCGTGCGGCTACGGGCGGGACGCCCGTACCACCCTTCGGCATTCGTTCAGTTTGTTTATGCGCACACCCTTAGGGCGTGCAGGCGCCACGGGCGCGAGGCACGAGTGTCATGGAAGCGTTTGCATTTTATCTCTTCGGCGGCATCGCGTTGATTAGCGCGGGCGCGATCCTGTTCTCGACGAACATCGTGCGGACCGCCATGTGCCTGTTGGGAACACTCGGCGCGGTGGGATGTCTGTACTTCCTGCTGGACGCGAGTTTCCTGGCGGCGATCCAATTCATCGTGTACGTCGGCGGAACGCTGATACTGATCGTATTCGGCGTCATGCTGACGACGAAATCGCCTTGGGCGGTGTTCACGCCGACGCGCGGCCAGGTCGTCGCGGCGTGCATCGTGGCCATGGCGCTGGCGCTCGGCCTCAGCCTGCTGCTTTTGCAGGCGGATTGGCAGGCCGAGAAGGAGAACTTCGTCGCGCCCTCGGTGAAGGTCATCGGTGAGACGTTGCTGACGGATTATCTCGTGCCGTTCGAGGTGGCCAGCGTGTTATTGCTGGTCGTGATGATCGGCGCGGCATACCTGGCTCGATCGGAGAAGACGGAAGAGTAACCGGTGTAACCGGAGATTCTGGAACAGGGCATCATGTTGGACATAGGTCTGCATCATTATCTGGTACTCTCCGCGTTGATCTTCTCGATGGGGATTCTCTGCATGGTGACCAAGCGGAATGCCATCGGAATTCTGATCGGCATAGAGCTAGCGCTGAATGCGGCCAACATCAACCTGCTGGCGTTCAGCAAGTACCAGGCCGCCTCCATAGACGGGCACATTTTCGCCCTGTTCGTCATCCTGCTGGCTGCCGCGGAAGCGGCGATCGGCATCGCGATCTTCCTGAACTTCTACAACACCCGACAGACGGTTGACGTGGATCGGGGAGACGAGTTGCGGCTATAGGCCGCCAGCAAGTGAGATTCTGACTCTTTGACGGGTTGACTTGTCGAGATGGATTATCAAACAGCCCTAGCCATTGGCGTCGTCGTCCCGCTGATCAGCTTCGTGATCCTTGCGCTGTTCGGCCACCGGATCGGCAAGCCACGGGCGTCCTACGTGGCGTTCGCCGCAATCGCGATCAGTTGTCTCCTATCGCTCTACGTGCTGGTCGGCTGGCACGGCCTGGACAACGAGGCCCGACAGGAGCTTACGGATAACGCCTACCGTTATCATTGGGGCTCGATGGGCGACATCTCCATCGATGTCGGCGTCAAGCTCGATTCCCTCACCGTCATCATGTTTTTCATGGTGACGTTCGTCTCGTCCTGCATCTTCTTCTTCAGCATCGGCTACATGGAGGGGCACAGTGACGAGATTGACGGCCGGTGCAAGTACCACCGGTTCTTCTGCTACTTTTCGCTGTTCGCATTCAGCATGTTGGGCTTGGTCGTCAGCAGCAGCCTGTTGTTCCTGTTCATCTTCTGGGAACTCGTCGGCCTGTGTAGCTACCTTCTGATCGGTTTCTACTTCGATAAGAAGTTCGCCAGCGACGCGGCGATCAAGGCCTTCGTGACGAACCGTGTAGGCGACTTCGGTTTCATCATCGGCCTGGCCCTGGTCGTGCTCTATCTCGGTACGTTCGATTTGGATCAGGCGGCGGCGGCTTTCGCGCACGACTTCAATGTCAGTGCAGCCGCACATTTCGATCCTGCCGAGAGTGTCGGCATCTTCAAGGGGCTGAACATCTCCGAGATGTTCGGCCTGGAGAGCGCCGAGATGAATCCGATCATGCTCTCCGGCATAGGCTTGGCCACACTGATGGGCATCGGCCTGTTTTGCGGGGCGATGGGTAAGAGCGCCCAGTTCCCGTTGCATGTCTGGTTGCCGGACGCGATGGCGGGCCCCACGCCGGTCAGCGCGCTCATCCATGCCGCCACGATGGTGGCCGCGGGCGTGTATCTGGTCGCCCGGGTATTCCGGCTGCTGACGCCCGAGGCGCAGATGTTTGTCGCGGTCATCGGCTGCATCACGCTGACCATCACGGCACTTATCGCCGTCGTGCAGACGGACATCAAGAAGGTGCTGGCCTATTCGACGTTGAGCCAGCTCGGCTACATGATCTTCGGCATGGGCTGCGGGGCGTGGGTCGCGGCACTCTTCCACCTGATGACGCACGCCTTCTTCAAGGCGATGCTGTTCCTCTGCTCCGGCCAGGTGATCGAGGGCTGCCACCACGAGCAGCACATCACGAAGATGGGCGGCCTGCGTAAGAAGATGCCGTTCACCTGCTGGACGTTCTTCGTCGGCGTCCTGGCGATCGCCGGGTTCGGCATTCCGTTCACGCACTTCGGGCTGGGCGGTTTCTTCAGCAAAGACGAAATCCTGGCCGTGGCGTACGAGCGGGCGTACAACCTGCCGGCGGCGCACGACACCGACGTGCATAAGCACGTCGCTGCGAATAGCGAAAAAACAGACGAGCGTGCGCCCAGCATTCGGCTGGCGTCCGACACTGGCGACAGCCATTCGCAATTCGCTATTCGCAATTCGCTATTGGCCCAAGCCGGCCATGGCGCTCCGCACGGTGGCAGCGGTCATGATGCGACGGGAACACCGGCGAAGCAGAAGATTGCCGCCACGCTGCCCGCCCTGCCGAAGTGGATGTTCTGGCTGCCGATCATCATCGCCTACGTCACCCCGTTCTACATGATGCGGTGCTGGTGGCTGACGTTCTGCGGCAAGCCGCGTGACGAGCATGTGTACGACCACGCCCACGAAAACTGGAAGATGTTCGTGCCGCTGGTGGTTCTGGCGGGCGGTACCGTCTTTTGCAGTTACTTCGTCTTCCGGCCTTTGATCGACAATGCCGCGGCCGTTGCGAGCGATTCGCCGACGATCGTCGCCTTTGACGGCGCAGCGCACGGCATCGCCGAGGCGGGCGACGGCGCGATGATGACCCTCACGCATACCGAGGGCCACAATCCGCACGCCGCGTTGGGCAAGCTGGTCGGCTTCGCATGGATCATCGGCATGGGGTTCGCCTGCGCAATCTACTTCGGCGGCCTGGGATTCGCGGGGCGTTTGAAACGCATCTTCCCGCTCAACCTGCTCCATAGGGCACTCGAACAGAAGCTCTACTTTGACCACGTGTACAACACCGTGCTCGTGGCGGGCACGGTGATCTTCGGGCGGATCATGATGCTGTTTGACAAGGTGGCCGTTGACGGGCTCGTGAATCTCTCGGCGCATATTACGCGAGGCATCGGCATCTTCACCGGCCGGCAGCTCGACATGCCGGTCGAAAGAACGGACTTCGGCCTGGTGGATGGAATCGCCAACGGCCTGGCCGGCCTTACGTTGGATATCGGGACAGAAATCCGCCGACCGCAAAGCGGCCGCATCAGAGGCTATGTGCTGCTGACGACCGGAAGTGTGGCGGTGGCGTTGTTGTTTGTGCTTTTCTTCGACCAGATCGCGACCGGATTCCATGCGGTGTGGGACTCGTTGAACCCTCCGAGCGGAGGGTAACAGGACATTGGCGGACGAGCCGCCAGTGGCACCCAGTGCAAGCGATGTGTTTGGAGACGGGTTGGCAAGATCAGAACCCCGACCGTGAGGGAGGGGTAGGCGTTCGTCGGGAAGACCGATGCGTTCGTGAGATGACCGCTTGCTGACACGCGCGGCTCTGATCTTGGCCGCGACAGATGGCGAAGAGTTGAGAAACGGCAAACTTGTTGCCGTCGGCCAGAAGAAATCGCGGGAGTTGAGCCGTGGACTACATACTTGATTGGATCATCTTCCTGCCCCTCATCGGCATCGGGTGCGTGCTAGTCGCACCTGCCAGGCAGGCACGCGCGATTACCTGGGTGTTCACGTTCCTCGTGTTCATCCTGTCATGCAGCCTGTTTGGACCGTTCCTGCCCGGGAGCGAGTACTGGGCGTGTAACGACGGTTATGGCGAGAACATGCAGTTTGAGCATGTCGTCTCGTGGATCGACGTCGGCAGCTTCCATATCAACTACCACGTCGGTCTGGACGGGCTCAGTTTCCCACTCATCATCCTGACGACGCTGATCACCTGGCTCTCGGCGTGGGCTAGCTGGGGCTTCGACAAGTGGAAGGTCAAACACGGGGCCAAGGGCTACTTCGTGTTGTTCCTGCTGCTGGAGACCGGCGTGCTGGGGACGTTCGCGTCGCTGGACTTCTTCCTGTTCTACATCTTCTGGGAGGTCATGCTGCTGCCGATGTACTTCCTCATCGGAATTTGGGGAGGCCCGCGGAAGGAGTACGCGGCGATCAAGTTCTTCCTCTTCACCCTTGCGGGTTCGGTGCTCATGCTCATCGCCCTCTTGGCGATGTACTTCGGAAGCGCCGAGGCGCTCGGCGGCGTCGGCACCTTCAACCTGCTGGAATACGCCACCAACGACGCCATCCACACGGTGTTCAACGATCCGAGTCGAACATTCCTCTTCTGGAAGTTCGGGCCGGCGATGTTCGTGATGTTGTTCATTGCGTTCATGATCAAAGTACCGGTGTTCCCGTTCCATACGTGGTTGCCCGACGCGCACGTCGAGGCTCCGACGCCGATCTCGATGATCCTGGCGGGCATCTTGCTGAAGCTGGGAGCATACGGCTTCCTGCGGGTTTGCTACCCGATCTTCCCTGACGCGGCCTATGCCCTGGCCTTCCCGTTGGCGACGCTGGGGGTGATCAACATCGTCTATGGCGCATTGTGCTGCCTGGCGCAGACAGACTTCAAGCGGCTCGTCGCGTATAGCTCGATCAGCCACATGGGCTACGTTCTGCTCGGCATCGCGATCATGACGACGACCGGTTTCCAGGGGGCGATGTTCCAGATACTCGCGCACGGCATTTCCAGCCCCATGTGCTTTTTCTTGGTCGGCGTGATTTACGATCGCGCGCACCATCGCGACATCAACCGCTTCGGCGGATTGTGGCTGTCGATGCCACGGTACGGCTCGCTGGCGACGCTGGGGTTCTTCGCGTCGCTGGGTCTGCCGGCACTGTGCGGCTTCATCGGTGAGATCTGGGTGCTGCTCGGCACGTTCAACGCTCAAGAAGTACATGCCGACTTCACCTGGGCCATGCCGATGGCCGTGATTGCGGCGTTCGGCGTGATCCTGACAGCAGGCTACATTCTGTGGATGATTCAGCGGGTGTACCTGGGCAAGGCTCGCGAGGAGTATGCCCACTTCCCGGATGCGACTGCCCGTGAGACGGCGATCCTCATCCCCATGGGCGCGTTGGCGATCTTCATGGGCATTATGCCGCAGTACACGTTTGGCCTGATGAACGGCACGTTGAGCGACCTTCTGACATTGATCACGGATTCTGCCGGGACCGCGATGGTCGCAATGGGAGGCTAGCGGATGGTGGCTGCATATGCCGGCAATATGTGGATGCCCAGCATGGAAGAGCTGACCATGCTCGCCCCTCTATGGAGCCTGGTCGGCACGATTGTCGCCTTGCTGATCGGTGCGATGATTGTCGGGAGAAACTGGCGCGCCAGCGGCTGGATTGCCGTCGCCGGGGGAGTGTTCACAGCGTGGTTGTGTGTTCGCGGGGCCGGGCACCTCAATGGCGGAAACTGGTCCGGACTCGCTCCCGACAGCGCCGCGCCGATGCTCGTGGCCGACCAATTCAGCTACTTCTTCATCTTCCTGCTCAGCGTATTCCTCGTCCTGATCACCGGTATGTGGTTCCTGGGTCAGCAGGCGGGATTGCCGGAGAGGCTTTCCCGTAAGCGCGACGCGACCGAGTTTTTCGTCCTGCTGGTGGGTAGCGCGTTCGGGATGGCGCTGATGGTCAGCACGGCCAACCTGCTGATGATCATCCTGGCGGTAGAGATGGCGTCTCTGCCGTCCTACGCGCTCGCCGGCTTCCGCAAGAAGTATCCGTTGGCGTCCGAGGCTTCGCTGAAGTACATCCTGTTTGGCGCGGTGACGAGCGCGACGATGATCTACGGTGCGTCGCTGCTCTACGGCCAGTATCACACGCTCGACCTGATGCAGATCGGGCGGGGAATCTCCCGCGAAATGGCAGGCGGCGCGGGGCCGACATTGCTGATGGGCGTGTCGATTTTCGCCTTCACCGTGGGGATCGCCTTCAAGATCTCGGCGGTGCCGTTCCACTTCTGGTGCCCGGACGTGTTCGAGGGTGCATCGATCGAGGTCACGACCTGGCTGAGCGTCGCGAGCAAGGCGGCGGGCCTCGGCCTGTTGCTGCGGATCATCACGGTTCTCGTGTCATCATTGAATACGCCCTCGGCGATCGAGTGGGTCATGGTCGCAGTCGCGATCATGGCGGCGGTCACCTGCACGGTCGGGAACCTTTCCGCTTATCGCCAGACGAACCTCAAGCGGCTCCTGGCCTACAGCTCGATCGCCCACGCGGGCTACATGCTCATGGTCGTCGCGATCGTCTGGCGGCCCGTGGGAGTGCCCACGGACCAGGTGCATCCGTCGTTCAGCGCAATCGTCTTCTACATCTCGGTCTACCTGCTGATGAATCTCGGCGCGTTCGGCTGCATCGCGATGGTCTATTGGTCCACGGGCAAGGAAACGATCGACGCCTTCACCGGGCTCTGGCGGCGAAACGCCTGGCTCACGGTGATGATGGTCGTGTGCCTCTTCAGCCTGGTGGGCCTGCCGCCGACGGGCGGTTTCATCGCCAAGTTCTGGCTCCTGGCGATCCTGTTCGAGGGCGGCGTGATGGGCAAGCTCCTCGTCATCGTCGCCGTGGCCAATACATTGTTCAGCCTGTACTACTATGCCCGAGTGGCGTTTGCCATGTGCTTCCAGGATGACGGACAGCCGGTTGTCCGGGCGCCGCTGCTCGGCAGTGCGGCGGTGGGGGTCTGTGCGGCGATCATCCTCCTGACCGGCACGATCTGGGCGGGCGACCTGAAGGAAATGTCCGACGCACGGGCGCGCAATCTGTACGGGGTCGTCCGGCCGGACGCCGGTGAGAGGCAGCCCGCTCGTCCCTTCGAGACGGCGGCACTGAGTGAAGATTCAAGACCGTCGATTAAGGCGGCAACGCACTAAAGCGCCTTGAGGAATAGTGTAGCGTCCGACCCCCGTGTCGGACGTTCGCACCAGCCCGAAGCGCACGCGAGGGTTGCATCGTAGCGTCGGCCCCCCGTGGCCGACGAGGAACACAAGTTGCGAAGCTGAGCCGCGACCGTAAGGGAGTCGGTTATCGTCCATATGAAAGGGCCATCTCGGCGAAAGCTGACCGCTTGCTAACGCGCGCGGCTCTGATCTTGGGCGTCGGCCGCTACGGAAGAACCTGAACTGCATTAAGATGCGAAGAGGCTTATGGCAGACGAGAAGGCAATTGAGATACTGAACCGGCTGCTGGACGCGGAATACACCAGCCTGGCCCAACGGATCGGCGAAGTTTATCCGTTTGTCGAAGGCTCAAAAGTGGCCGTGAAGACGGTCGTCGAGCGTATGGTGGCCGCCGAGACGGACAACCAACTTCAATTGGCCAAGATGATCGTTCGGCTCCGAGGCGCCCCGGTCACACCCCGCCGCACCACCGCCACGACCGGCATGCACTATCTCGATCTGTCGTTCCTGATCCCGAAGATGGTCGCTGCGCAGAAGAAGTTGATCCGCCTTTACGAGACGACCGGCGCGACGGGCAATGCCGATGCCGACGCCCTGATCGGCCGAATCCAGGCCGGGCACCAGTCCCGCCTGGCGGAACTTGAGTCACTCGTGCAAACCCCCACCAAGTAGAACCGGCGTGCGCGGCTTTCGCACCAATCTTGATGGGCCACGAAACTCAATGGGCACGCGGGGGAACCCCCGGCGATTCCTGTGGCGTTGGGTGCCATGCCTTCACGGGCAAAGCCCGGGTAGGCATGTCTTCCCTGGCATCCACATGCTTACCCGCGACAATGTCGCGTGAAAGCATGGCACCCGGCGATGCCCCGGGCAAAGTGACAATAGCCCAGCGATTTATCGCTGGGCTATTGTCAAATGTCCCTCCGGGACGAAACAGTCGGTGATAGTTCCTGTCATTCCTGCGCGTCCTCGGGAATCCGCGTTCCGCACTCGGGGCAGATGCCGCTTGTGTTGCCTGTCAAACTGTATCCGCATTGACCGCAGGCGCCTTGAGCGAGCCATTCTTGCTGTTGTCCGGCCTTCCATGTGATGAAACCCGCCAAAGAGCCAAGCATCGCCGCCCCAAGCCCAACCACAACAATAAACACGAGATTAGAGCATTTTAATAATGAGGTGGCACATAGCCACATGATGCGAACCATCCCATCGCGTCTTGAGGCGTCACGGTGTTCAGAGCGGAGGCGATGGCGTTGAAGAGGGCTTCTTGTGTTCGCGCCTTGGCGTCGCGCAGGA
>JBDRKQ010000160.1:0-58101 GCA_043813895.1 Planctomycetota bacterium | reverse complement strand
CCTGAGCAGCGCCTTGCCGAGTAGCACGAAATGGCGGGGGCTCAGGAGGTAGAAGCGAACGTACACGCGACGAATGGCGGCGGCCATGTCGCGCGAGGAGAGAAAAGGCGTCTGGACGAGGGGGCTCACCTTGAATATCTCGAACCAATAGTTGTCATAGTCACGTGCTCTCGCTGTGAGCCAGCCCTCCCGATCACAAATCATCCAGGCTGTCGTGCCGGGGAACGGAACACACGCGACGATCGCGAAGCTGTCGAGTGGCAGGTCGAGGAAGTACCTGACGGATTCCGTAATGTCCCGTTTCGTCTCGCCGGGATAACCGATGATGCAATTGCTGCCGACCTTGAAGCCCATTCTCTTGGCCAAGCGGACGTTTTTCGCGGCGAGATCGAGATCGCAGCGCTTCATCATCAGCTCCTGCGTGCGCGGCGAACCCGACTCGATACCGAAGCCAATCCAGTATGCACCGGCCTGTTTCATCTTCTCGAGCAGTGCCTGATCGACCATGTCAGCCCGCAGGCCGTTGGCGAACTTGATGTGAATCCCCAGGTTCATCTCGATGATCGCGTCGAGCAGCCGGTGGGCGCGCTCGGGATCCTGTGTGAACGTGTCGTCTTCGAAGTAGATTTCATCCACGCGGTACGTTTCGTAGAGCCACTTGATCTCGGCGCAGACGTTCTCGATGCTCCGCCCGCGAAACTTGAAGCCCATCACCCGGCTACAGAAGGTGCAGTAGTTCGGGCAGCCTCGCGAGGTCATCACGGGCATGATGCGTTTGCCCATGCTGAAGAGGCCGTGCTGTTGTTGGCCGAATATCCGCTCCATCGGAAGCAGGTGCCACGGCGGCAGCGGCAGGGCGTCCAGCTCTTCTTCCGTGAGGAACCCCGCCGGACGATTGACAACCGGCTTGCCTCGGCGCCTGAACGCCAACCCCGGCATGGTCGATATGGCGTCGTGATCCGTGGGCTCCGCAAGCACCAGACGGCAGAACTCGGGAAACGACCGCTCCGCTTCACCAACAAACGCGTAGTCAATGACCTCGTTGTCCGTCAGCGTCTCCGCGGGAACGGCGGTCGGGTGCGGTCCGCCGACTGCGGTGATCACATCCGATAGGCTCTTCTTCAGTTCCCTGGCGAGTCTGACGGCCGATCCCAACGCGGCGGTTACACAACCGATGCCGACGATGGCAGGATCGAATTCGACGATGTCGGACGCCACATCCCCGTGGATGTTCTGGTCGAAGATCCGAACGTCGTGCCCCTGGCGAAGAAGGATTCCCGCAAGGTACATGATGCCCAGGTTGGGGAGGTAGTTCCCGTCGGGGATCCTCGGTTGGACGAGTGCGATTCGACCTGGGTTGCTCATGAGGATTCCTTCGACATCGCCTCACCCGCGCACACGGCGGTGCAACTTGCCGCTCGGGTGCCACTGGCGGCTGGTCCGCCAGTGCAGGCACGGGCAGGCAAGCTGCCCGTGGCACCCAACATCACGTTGTCTGCACGGCAGCGCGCCTCGACTGGTTCCGGTTCCGGCACGTCAAGCGATGCCGGAGCGTCAAGTACAGACACCGGCGCCGGCAGTTGGCTCGCGTTCCAGGTTTTGGAAAGATATCGATTGACAAACTCACGGTCCGTCGAGACAAGACATTTGTCGTGATAGTGGTCGAGGTAGGGGTTCGACAGGGCACGGTCGCGAATCGCCCGGACGCTTTCCTCCATGACATTGCCGAACGAGATGTGCATGAACGGGCATGCAAGCACGTCGCCGTACGGCGTGAGGTAGAGAATCTCTTTGGCCGCACCGCACCCATATCCGCCGAGGTTGGCTTGAAAGTCCGTCCGCAGGTAGGGGCTACGCCGCGTCAGTGCGAAGACATGGGCCTCATCCTCTTCCGTCAGCAGCATGTCCGTTTCGTTCTGCCACTTCCCCGCGGGAACCGGGAAGATGAAGTACAGGAGCAATCGCTTCCGGATCGCGTACTCGCAGAGCAGCCGGATGCCTTCACTGTGCAAGTTCTGATGTGTCACGACGGTGCCGATCGTGACGTGCATGCCGTGCGCGAGCACGCGTTCGATGCCTACCGTCGCGGCCTCGTGAACACCGCTCCGCCCGCGAAAGCGGTCATGATCGTAGGCGCTTCCGCTGTCGAGGCTGACGGTCACGATATCCACGCCGATTCTCCGCAACTCTGCGACGCGTTTCTCTGACAGGAGTGTGCCGTTCGTCGTGACGGAGATCACGTTCTTCGCTGGCTGGCACGCGGCGATGATCTCGGGCAATCGCTTGTCCGCCAGTGGTTCGCCTCCCTGGAATGAGAAGTTAACCGCGCCCAGTTCCATGCTTTCGCGGGCGACCCTCGCGTAGTCATCGATTGTCATGTGTTCGCGATTCGGCGATTGCAGCGTCTCCGCGAAACAATGCTCGCACTTGAGGTTGCAGGCAAAGTGCGTGGCGAAGTCCACATATCGCAGTCGCGGCCTGCCCGGGAGCTTCGCGCGGGCAACGGCAGCGGCCAGGCGCATCGTGAGCAGCGGCTTGTGACGCCGAAAGGAGTATTTGAGATTAAGTGCGAATCGCGAATAAACGCCCATGAAACTTCGCCTATCGGGTTCGATACTGTTTCAAGATTGTTTAGTGCCATGCCTTCACGGCCCGCCCAAGCGGGGCGGGTGAGCATGTCTTCTCCACATTGAACATGCTTACCCGCGACTGCGTCGCGTGAAAGCATGGCACCCGCTTCCCACGACACTTCCTAACGCTCAGCCCGTCATGCGGGCTTGGTTGCCAGGATTCTTAACAACGGCGCCCAGCCGCGCGGTCGCACGCGGTCACCGAAGAGCCGATCCGCCCAGGGTGTCAGACCGAACCAATGGAACTCGGCTCGGGCGTCCAGCCCCGCGGCCCTCAGTTCACGCAGCACGAGTGCAGCGTCAACGCCGTCCTCCCGACACTCGGCCAGGGCATACGTCTCGGCGTCGATGCCGGCATCGCAATAGTGCCTGTCCGCCCCGCGCAGCCAACGGTAGCCGGCCAGCGGCCACCGAAACCGGCGATGGAACGCGAGGTCCATGTCGTGGTCGGACCAGAAGACGCCCCCGCGCTTGAGCACCCGCGCCACTTCACGCGCCAAGCGACTTGTGTCGCACAGGTGGTGCAAGACGGCAAAGCAACTGACGACGTTCACGACGCCGTCTGCGAGAGGCAGCGCGTCCGAGTCCGCCGCAAGCCGGACATCCGCGACGGGGCCCGCGGCCGCGATGATGCCAGGCGAGATATCGGTCGCGATGCTCCGCTCGAAGATGCCCCGCGCCGCCTTCGTAACAGCGCCGCTGCCGCTGCCGAGGTCGAGCAGCACCGCGTTGCCGTGCTCCTCGGCCAGCTTGCGAAGTCGAGTACGAATCCAATCGAGCAGCTTCTCATCGCGTCTGCCGTCGATCGCTTCGTAGTCGTCGGCAACGCTGTCATACAGACGACGGTTCGCCTGCTTGACCTCCGCGACGGTCGGCGGTTCGAGCATGGCTTTCATCCGGCCACCCCCGCCGGGAGCGCAATCAGGCCTTCACGCCGGTAATAAGCCCATGCCGACGCCAGGGTGGTCGTGAAGTCGCGGGACGCCCGCCACCCGAGTTCCTCCTCGGCGCGTCGGCTTGAGTAGTACTTGTACGCAAACGTGTCGCCGATGATTTGCGGCGTGAGCAGACGACTCCCCGTCACACGCTGGACGAACCATGCTGCTGCCATCATGGGCGTCTTGGCCGCCGCGGGCAGGGGAACGAGAATCGGCCGCCGTCCGACGACGGAGGCGATTCGCTCGATGATCTCGCGAAACGGGATGTTCTCGCCACCCAGGATGTACCTTTCGCCGGGTTTGCCATTCTCGGCCGCGACGATGATGCCGTCCACAATGTCGTCGAGGTCAACGACGTTCGAACCACCGGGCGGCGCCGGCATGATTCTGGCCTGGGCAACCTGCCGGACCAGCGTTCCCGAGTTCAGTGAGCGATCGCCCGGCCCAAAGACGGTCGTCGGGTTGACGATCGTGATCCACTGTCCGGCCTCGACCGCCTCGATAGCGTACGTTTCGGCCAGGCGTTTGCTGTTGAGGTACGGATTGCGGCGAGCCAGGCGAGACTCGAACGGTGTGTCTTCGTCGAGAATGCGCCGGGGGTCGTGTGACAAACCGATCGTACATGCGCTGCTTACCAGGATCGTGCGCCCCACGGACGCGCGCTTGGCGGCGGCGAACACGGCGCGCGTCCCGTCGCCATTTACCCGTTGGAGCCTGGGTAATTCGCGGGGATCGAAGGAGACATGCGCGGCGAGATGAAAGACCACGTCGTGGCCGGCCATGGCGTCGGCAAGCCTGTCCTCCCCTTCTTCGAGATCGCCGCGGACGGCGGTCGTACGGGCGGGTAGGTCCGGGGAATCGGTACGCACCAAAGCCGTGACGTCCGATCCCGATTGGATCAAGCGATCGACCAGCCGGCGTCCGATGAAGCCCGTTGCACCTGTGACGAAAGCACGCACGAATGTCTCTCTCCCGGCGGAAAAGCGCAGACAGAGCGGTACCAGCCTCAATATCGACGTGGGACTTGGGGGGGGATAAACACAAGTTCGGCGGGGCCGATAAGTACGGGGAGCATCGCCGTCCCGCCGGCCTGCGTGCCATGCTTTCGCGCGACGGAGTCGCGGGTGAGCATGTTGAACGCTGAGCGAACATGCCTACCCGTCCCGCTTGCGCGGGTCGTGAAGGCATGACACCCAACACCGGCAGGCAAGCTGCCAGTGGTACACGGTACGTCTCGACGCACCATTCCTGCTGAAGCAACCGGGATCTACAGTTCGGCCAGTCCTTTGAGGGCCTCCGTCGCGTATTGCGAATCCGGGTATTCCTTGAGCACACGGTTGTAGTACTCGGCGGCCTTCTTCTTCTCGCCCTGCTTGGCCAGCGATCTGGCGCTGCTCAGCCAGAGTTCGCATGTCTTGCGCTCCAGAGTCTTCCGTATCTTCGCCATCACCTTCTTGTTGGCCTTGATCTTCTCGACCTTTGCCTCGGCCTTCTTTGCGCCCTCTGTTCCCTTGAAGTCCTTGACGGTCTTCTCGAATGCCTTGAGCGCTTTGAGGTATCGTTTCTTCTTGTAGAGTCGAACGGCACGCTTGTAGGCATCGGCCGCAGCGGCTTCGGCGAATACAGACGCGGCAAGCTTGGGCGGCTTCTCTTTCAATGTCTCGCCGACCGCGGTCTCGGCTTCTCCGGGTTTATTCCCCCGATAGACGATTTTGCCATCGGGATCAATCACGAACAGCGTGGGAATCTTCTCGACTTCATACTCGAGGAATGTCTCCTTCGCCTCGCAGCCGACGATGTAGTTGATCTTCTCGTACTTGATGAAAGGCGACAGCTTCGTTTCATGTTCCTGAGAGAGTGCCAACAGAATGACGCCCCTCTCCGCATAGCGCTCCTGTACCTTCCTGAGGTGGGGGATGCTCGCGCGACACGGTCCGCACGTGGTGGCGAAAAACTCGACCATCACGATCTGGCCCCTCAGATCCTTGGGGCTCACCTTGGCGATTCCTTTGGGGAGGTTGAGCCAGCGGTCCGGGGCGATCTCCGGCGCGGGGCTGCCCTTATCCACCGAGGGTCCGGCGAGTGCGGGCGAGGCAATCAGCAAGAACACACACACCACAGAAGGCAGCGCACATTTGAACATCGTCAGGATCTCCTTCGGCGGGACGCCTCCCGTTCAGTATTCAATTGTACACCATTCTCGGCCAAGGGCCGCCAGTCTCCAGTCCGCCTAACCCGACAAGGTCGATCTGGCTGCCGGGAACCGCGACGTCGGCTTCCAGCATGACGGCGCTAGATCGTTCTCAGACAGAAGTGCCGCGGGCTTCGACCCGCGCGGCGCCCCCCCCTGCAACGGGCGTAGAGCCGGCAGCGTCGGCCCCCCGCCGCCGAGGTGGAATGCGGTCGGTTTGCTCTTCACCTGTGTCGGTCCCAACACACAGACATCACAGTAACTCATTATATCCGAATGGGTTAGCAGAACCTCTGCCGGGTGTGCATTCGCGTAGATTGCTAGTCGGCGACGTTCCGGCCGCAGGCAAGCGAATCGCTGGAATCCCTTGGCCGCGGTACCATGGGCTTTTGTCACTCGGCCAAGAGGAGTATCCGCGGGGCAGGCGTTCTATAAGAGGAGACAAACCGTGGACAACAAGCTATTCGAAACAGGCAGGAACGCACTCGGATTTGCCCGCATGGCAACGGAAGGCTTGCTGGAAGACATCCCCGAGGACCAATACTGTCATCAGCCCCTCGAAGGGACGAACCATGCCCTCTGGATCATGGGGCACATTGCGGTGACCGACGAGTTCTTCCTCACCGAGCTTGCCCAACCGCCGGCGGCCGGGCGGCCGGCATGGAAGGAACTCTTCTTCATGGGCTCGACGCCGAAGCCGGATATCACCGATTACCCACCGTTGTCCGAACTGCAGGCGTACTTTAAGGATGTCCGCGCGGGGGTCATCGAGTGGTTCGGCTCGCAAAGCGAAAAGGAACTCCTCACCCCGTTGCCGGAGAAGCTGGGCGCTTTCTCCGCGTACCGCGCGGCGCTCATGAGTACCCTTGCGTGCCACGAGATGCTCCATGCCGGGCAGTTGACCGTCGTTCGCAAGCACCTCGGGCTCGGTCCCAAGTTCGGCTGATTGACGCGTGGCGAAGCTCCGGGTTATAGTAGGGGGTTTGACCGATTCACTGATCTGAACCGCGAGTGCAGACATAATGCTGTATGACATAACACCCCCCATCACGGAAACAATGAAGGTCTGGCCGGGCGACGTTCCGCCGTCGCGAGAGGTTCTCAAAGACGCCGAAGCCGGTGACGCCTCCACGGCATCGGTATTGCACGCGACCGTCCACCTCGGCGCCCATGCGGATGCCCCGAGCCACTGCGGGCCAAACGCCCTTTCGATCGACGAGGTGGACGTCGAGCGTTTCATCGGCAGATGCCAGGTGATCCGCATCGATGCGGCCTGTCGCGAGGATATCTCGCCGGAGGCCGTGAAGACGCCCGTGATCGCACAACGCGTCCTGTTCGCCACGGGAACGTCTACTGATCCGACTGAGTTTAACGACGATTTCGCGGCACTCTCGCCCCGGCTCATCGCCTGGCTGCACGAGCGGGGCGTCAAGCTTGTCGGGATCGACACGCCGAGCATTGACCTGTTCAATTCCAAGGATATGCCGGTTCATCGTGCCGTGCTGGAACATGACATGGCGGTGCTGGAGGGATTGGCCCTCGATAGCGTGCCGGAGGGCGTGTACGAATTGATCGCGCTGCCGCTCAAGCTCGTCGGCTTCGACGCGAGCCCCGTCCGGGCAATCCTGAGAAAAGCCGAGCCGCCGCCAGCACGAAGGTAGAGGCGCTGCCTGGGAGATCATTCCTTCCTATTGGGCCTGGATGGGTGATCAGAGCGAGCCGGAGCGACCGCCGTCGACGGGAAGATTGATACCATTGACGTAGCTCGCAGCAGGCGACGCGAGGAATGCGGCCGCGGCGGCAATCTCGTCCGGACCAGCGAGCCGCCCGAGCGGCACCTGCGAAACCCAATTCTCCCTGACCTGTTCCTCAGTAATCCCACTGGTAGCGGCGATACTCTTCGCGAGTTCGTCGAGTCGCGAGGTGGCGGTGTAGCCGGGCAAGACGTTGTTCACGGTAATGCCGAAGGGTCCCAGCTCGCCCGCCATCGTCTTCGCCCACGCGGCGACCGCCCAGCGCGTCGTGTTCGAGACACCCAGACCCTTGATCGGCTCTTTGACCGAGATCGAAATGATATTGATGATTCGGCCGTAGCCGGCTTGCTTCATGCCGGGCAGGACTGCCTGCACGAGCACCTGGTTGCACAGCACGTGCATCGTGGCGGCTTCGAGAAACGCCTCCGGCTTCACGTCCACGATCGGTCCGTGCGGCGGCCCGCCGGTGTTGTTCAGCAGAATCTGCACGGGCCCGGTCTGAGCGAGATGTTGTGTAATCTTCGACTCCAGCGCCTGGTGGTCTCTGAAGTCCGCGGGGATGTATCGGTGCCGTTGACCCATGTCCGCGGGCAGATCGTCGCACGCCTGTTGCAGCGCGCTCTCACTTCTGGCGACAAGCGTGACCTCGGCGCCGAGGCGGGCGAATCGCTCGGCGCAGGCCCGGCCGATTCCCTGCGACGCGCCGCATACGATCGCTCTTTTTTCCCCGAGACTGTATGGCCGCAAATCCTCCATCTCATCCCTCAGAGTGTTCAACCGACTGCTGTTGTTCCGCAAGCGAAGCAACATTGTAAGGCGAACATGCACTAACAGGCAACACACGGTCGTTGACGGCTTACAGCGGCGTAGCTAGGCTTCATGCCCATGCCCGACGCAACGCCTCACGGACACGTTGATCCGAAGATCGAAGAGCGCAGGCAGCGCGTATTCCTGATCCTCGCGGGGCTGTTCCTCGGCACCCTCGCGATGCTGAATATCCTCGGCATCACACGATTCATCGACATGTCGTTCACGATCGGGGGCACGAAGATCCCGTTCATCGTGGCGGTAGGCGTACTGCCATACCCGATCACGTTTCTATGCACGGATTTCATCAGCGAACTCTACGGCCGGCGCCGCGCGAACTTCGTCGTTTTCGTGGGGTTTCTGTTGAATCTCTGGGTCATCTTCATTCTATGGCTGGGCGGTGTCCTGCCGCCGCACCTGCCGGTGGACCTTGCATCGGGAGAGGTCATTCGAGACGCTGCGGGACGGTTGCCGGTGTTCTTCGAGATCAAGACGTTGGCATTCGGGGCCGTGAGCGCCTCGATGATCGCCTATCTGGCGGCACAGCTTTGCGACGTGCAGCTCTTCCACTTCTGGAAGCGGCTGACAAAAGGCCGACATCTGTGGCTGCGCAACAACGGGTCGACACTGGTCAGCCAAGTTGTCGACACCGTCGCAGTCATCTGCATTACGCATTTCTACGCCCACGCCTTGCCCGTGAAAGAGGCCGAGTCGATCTGGCCCCAACTGTTCATGTTTATCGCGTCCGGCTATGTGTTCAAGCTTATCGCCGCGGTCGTCGACACGGTCCCGTTCTACATCGGTGTCAAGTTCCTGTCGGGCTACCTGCGGATCGATCCTCTGCAAGAGCATGGGGGAAGACAAGGACATACCGCACGACCTTAGGGCGCGCACCGCATCCATGCGTCCAGGGCTGGAGCGACGGCGTGATCAGAGCTCCGACCGCCAGGTAGGGATTGGCGGTTGTCGCGCGGGCCGTCGCCTTCGCGTGCTGGCTGCTTGCTTGCGCGCGCGGCTCTGATCGCAGGTCATGGCCTCTTGGCAGACGCGCATCGCTGTTGTAGGCTGGCGATTTGCGCGAGTGGGCGCTGGCGGACAAGCCGCCAGGGGCGCCCACACTGTTGAAGCTCTTGTCCATTCCGCTTAGGTGGCGTTCAAACGTCGGAGACTGGATACCTCAGATGGCGGTCCTTCAAGGCACTTGGTGGCGATCTCGGTTTCATTTGTGGGGAGACCGCGCGACCGCCTCCGTGCCGGAAGTGCTTCAGCACGACGAACTTCACGCGATGCTGGGTGAGCTTTCTCGCGACACGCTGCTAACGCTGACTGCGGAGGAATCGTCGATCCGACTTTGGCGACCTAGCGGCGAGAGTGAAACACACGCGGCGACCGCAGTACCGGAAGGGCAGACCGATCGACGCAGCGCTTTCCGCACGGTCATGATTCCGACTCTGGCGTTTCCTGCGGCCGATGCCGTCGACCTGCTCGTTGATCTGTCCGCGTCCCGGCCGCCCAACCACAGCGACTCGCTCCGATTCTGGGCTCAGTTGGCGAGACTGGTTCTCCTGCTCTTGGCCCGACAGCAGTTTGCGCCAGACCTGGAAGGAGGAAACGAGGGCACACTTCAAGCCCGGTGGCGGTTGTTTCTTTGCGACCGAGACCGCTTGTCGCGTCTTGAGCGATACGCCGCCGCCATGCCCCCCGTTTGTCGGGCCGCCGTCTCCGCCGATCCGGAGCAATCACGGCCGACGCGCCTCGTGGACAGCTTCCTGACGCTAACCGCGGACGCTGTCATCCGTCGCGACCTGTCGCACGATCCGTTCTTCCGACAGATCCACGACCGCGCCGCACGAGAATCACGATGGGAACTTCGGTGGCTGTCCGGTTTGATCGGTGAGAGCCGGACCGTCGACGGACTTCAGGATGATGACGAATCGATCGCGAGCCAGATTCGGGCCTGGATTGGCCGGCTCAACGAAGAGATCGTCGGTCCATTGCCAAAGTTGCGCTTCAGGCTGATCGAGCCGGCGGACGACCAGACGACCACGGCTGCGAAGTGGCACGTGGGCATCGAGCTGTGCTGCGAGGAAAGCGGAGAGGTGTCCGACATTCGCACCATCTGGTCGGAACCTCCGGATGCCGGGACAATCCTCGGGCTGCTGCTGGTGAGCCGCCGGGCACACGTTCAGGCAGAGCTGGCCCGGGCATCAGAGGTATTCGTTGAATTGAAGCGGGCGGCGCGGACCGGCGCGCCAACAGACGTGGCATTGACGACCGGGGAAGCACATACCTTCCTTCGACACCGGGCCCCCCTGCTCATGGCGCAGGGCTTTGAGGTCGCCCTGCCGGAGTGGGCCGAACGGACCGACCGAAGACTGGGCGTGCAGCTCTTCGTCGAGCCGTCGGAATTCGCCCCGGATGCGGCCGACGCACCCTCCATCGGGACGTTCGGGCTCAGCGCCCTGCTGGACTTCGACTGGCGCGTCGCCGTGGGTGACGAGAAGCTGTCACTCGATGAATTCGAACGGCTCACGGCCCAGAACGTGCCCCTGATAAAGCACCACGGCGACTGGGTCGACATCGACCAGGAAGCTGCCGAACGGGCGCTAACATTCCTGCGGACCCAGCCCCGCGGCAAGATAACGCTCGCGACCGCCATCCGGCTGGCAAGCGGTGCCGAGGAGTTGGACACAGGCCTGCCGATCCTGGGACTCAGCGGCGCGGACTGGATCGAACGCCTACTTCGCGACGTCCAGACGGTCGAGTTCGAGCAGATCGACCAGCCCACCGATTTCGTCGGAACACTTCGCCCCTACCAGCGTCGGGGGCTTGCATGGCTTGCGTTTCTCGATCGGGTCGGCATCGGCGCCTGCCTGGCGGACGACATGGGCCTCGGCAAGACGATTGAACTCATTGCTCTGTTGCTGCACGAGCGGCGCGAAGGGCGAAAGCCAGGCCCGACCTTACTCTTTGCCCCCATGTCGGTGGTCGGCAACTGGGAACGCGAGGTCCAGCGATTCGCCCCGTCGCTGCGTACGCTGGTGCATCACGGTCCGGACCGCCTTTCAGGAGATGCCTTCGTACAAGCCGCCTCCCGGCACGACATCGTGCTTACGTCGTACGGTCTGGCACAGCGGGATCTTCAGGACCTCCAAGGCGTGGACTGGTATCGCCTGACGCTCGACGAGGCCCAGAAGATCAAGAACCCCAGCGCGAACCAGACGCTGGCCATTCGGAGCCTCCCGGGCGCGCATCGCGTCGCCCTCACCGGTACCCCCATCGAAAACCACCTGTCCGAACTCTGGTCAATCATGGAGATGCTGAATCCGGGACTGCTGGGCACTGCTGCGGCCTTCCGAACGCGGTTCGCCATTCCGATCGAGAAGAGCGGGGATCACGATCGGGCCGAGCAACTCCGCAGGATGATCCGGCCGTTCCTCTTGCGGCGGCTGAAGTCCGACCCGGACGTCGAGTGCGATCTGCCCGAAAAAATGGAGATGCGGGTCTACTGCAACCTGACGCCGGAGCAAGCGGCGCACTACGAGCGGTTGGTCAAGGACATGCTGAACGAGGTGGACGCAGCGACGGGCATTCGGCGGCGGGGCTTGATCCTGGCCACGTTGACCAAGCTCAAGCAGACGTGCAACCACCCGGAACACCTGCTGCCTCGCGGCGGGCCCCTCGACGGGCGGAGCGGCAAGTGCGAACGGCTTGTCGAGATGCTCGAGGAGGTGCTCGAAGAAGGCGACGCGGCACTGGTTTTCACCCAGTATCGCAAAATGAGTGAGCTGCTCGAGCGATTTCTGACACGTCGCCTGCGAACGGAGATTCTGCTCATGCACGGCGGCACGCCCGCGAGGAAACGCAGGCAATTGGTCGATCGCTTTCAGGATTGCGACTCTCCAACCCGCATCTTCCTGATGTCACTGAAGACTGGCGGATTCGGGCTGAATCTGACGCGGGCCAACCACGTGTTCCACTTTGATCGGTGGTGGAACCCGGCGGTGGAGGACCAGGCGACGGACCGTGCCCACCGGATCGGGCAGACGCGGCGTGTTCAGGTTCACAAGTTCGTGTGCATCGGCACGATCGAGGATCGGATCGACGAGGTGCTCGCGGAGAAGTCCGCGGTGGCGGATCGCATCATGGGCAGCGGTGACGAGTGGCTGACATCCTTGTCGACCCGCGAATTGCGAGACTACCTCATGCTATCACCGGATGCGGTGGCGGAGACCTGAGATGGCAAATGAAGACAACGCGCCGGCCCGAACACCGCCGCTGCTCGGTCCACCGGATGACCTGCCGAGCGATCCGGCAGTGTTCTACGCGGCGTCCAGCAGCTTGGATGAGTTGGCGGGGATGCAGGACGATCCGTGCAAGACCGCGCTCGAACGCCTCGGCCCGCCGCCGTTCCGACGCAGCGGCTTTCCGCTGCTGGGTTTCCTCGCGACGGTGTACGAACACGTCGCCAAATGCGCGAGCGAGTCGCTGGCGGGAGACGCAACGCCCGGCTCGTGAGAATGCCTCCCCATGTCGAGCGTGCAAGGCGTGCCCTGCACGCCGGGAAGTCGGCGGTCATCGCTCACGACTAAAGCCGCACCCGTGATCAGAGCCGCGCGCGTAAGCAAGCGGTCACCGCTCGCCGCGACGGCCCTTCACGATGGACGCTGACCCCTCCCTGACGGTCGGGCTCTGATCGTAGCCCCGCCGAATCTGCCATTGGGCCGTTTGCAGGAGCGCCAGGGCATCGCCCTGGAAATCGCGGGGGATTGCGGCTACATTATCATCTGCCACCCAGGCGGGCAGGGGGGCGCGATGTGTGTCGACGTGGGTGGTGATTCTCCGTCCTCTACAACGGAATGCCATGGTCAGGTCAATGAAGGGAAATCGAATGACTCGGAAGGCCGTGTTTACAGCGAGTGTGGTTGCGCTTGTGTTGCTCGGGGCGGGCGTGGCGCAGGCATTGGCGGGTCCTCCTCTCCCGGCAAAGGAGGAGGAGATCAAGGAGATGATCTCGGCCGCGGGGGACGCCAAGGCGTACAACGAGGCCTCGGTCGTGTACGTGCTGGACGAGGCGGACGTGTACGTTCAGGACAGCGGCCTGGCGACCACGGAGAGTTGCCAGGTGATCAAGCTCCTGACGGACGCAGGCGTCCGGGCGAACTCCGTGCTGCGCTACGAATTTGATCCGGCAACGAATCGGGTGACGTACAAGTCCATCCGCATCCACCGCAAAGACGGACAGGTCGAGGATGTGCCGGTCTCGTCCATCATCCAGCAGCCGGCGAGGCAACACATGATCTACTGGGGCAATCAGCAATACCTGCTGCAGATGCCTCGCCTGCGGATCGGCGACACGCTCGAGATTCGCATAAGCAAGACGGGCTTCAACATCGCATATCTGCGAGATGCGGAAGGCGCGGCCGGCGGCGGGGCTGCCGGTGGGAAGGACGGCGAGGAGACGTTAGTGCCGCCGATGCCGGGCCATTGGTACGAGTCAACGGAATGGCAGGGCGACCTCCCGGTGCTCAAGCGTCGGTACTCCGTCCACATGCCGAAAGACAAGCCTGTGCAGTTCGAGGTTTATAACGGAAGCCTGCGATCATCCCTGTGGTTCACGGAGGACGCGCACGTGTATACGTGGGAGGCGGAAGACGTGAAGCCGATCAAGCGGGAGCCGCACATGATCGCGACTTCCGACGTGGTGACGAAGCTTGTGATGGCTACGGTGCCGGATTGGGAGATGAAGTCGCGTTGGTTCCACGCGGCGAACGAGGGCCAGTTCGAGGCGGACGACGCGATCCGCGAGAAAGTGGCGGAGATCACGGCCGGCCTCGAAGACGACGAGGCAAAGATCGTGGCGTGCCTGCACTGGGTGGCGGACAACATCCGTTACTACGGGACGAGCCGCGGCCCGTGTGAGGGCTTCACGCTGCACAAAGGGACCGAGACGTTCCGGGACAAGGGCGGCGTCTGCAAGGACATTGCCGGGATGCTCATCACGATGCTGCGCGTGCTGGGGCACGAGGTGTACCCCTCCCTCACGATGGCCGGCTCGCGCGTGGAGGCGATTCCGGCGGACCAATTCAACCACACGATCACCGTGATGCGCAAGAAGGACGGGACGTTCCGCATTCTGGACCCCACCTGGTCTCCACACAGTCGGGAGACGTGGTCGAGTTGGGAGGCGTTGCAAGGTCTGGTTTACGGCACACCGGAGGGCCAGCCCCTGTGTCTCTCGCCGTTCTTCCCGCCGGAGTACAGCAAACTGACCGCGCGCAGCGACGGGGAGATTCGTGAAGACGGAACGCTCTCGACGCGGATCGTGATCGACGCTTCCGGTTCACCCGGTACTTCTTTCCGGCGAACGGTCGGGCGAACGCCCGTGCCCCAGCAACGGCCGTTGTTCGAGGAGACGGCGGCCGTAGCGCCCAACGCCGCTCTAGAGGAGTTGGCGCATACGGACCCGCTGGATTACTCCCGTGATTCTCAGATCGACGTGCAGATGTCGGCGGCGGACTACGTTGCCGGCGAGGGTGATCTGCGGATGTTCCGATTGCCGCTGATGGCCCGGCCGTTTGGGTCTTGGATCCTGTCGGACCTGACCTATGACGTGTCGGCGAAGGAGCGGAAATTCGGGATGCGCCTTCGCGCGACGCGACTGCTTGTCTTCGAGGGAGAGTTGAAGCTGCCTGCCGGGTGGAAAGTCGAGAAAGTGCCCGAGCCGGAGGAGATGGACTCGGGCTCGGCGACGTTGAGCTTCAAAGCTACGCCGGAGGACGGCGTGTTGAAGTATCGGTTCGAGTTGACCGTGAAGCACAACATCATCCCGGCCTCGGACTACGTGGAGTACAAGAAGGCAATCGACACCATGAACAAGTTGAAGGACGAGTGGATTGTGTGCAGCGTCGGCTAGTGGGGACCGGTGTTATTCGAGACGACCATTCGCCATCGTGCGGTTCGCAGGCGTTGGGAGACGGAGACTTTTGCGACTATGAAGAAGATGAATCGAAAAGCTGAGGACGGACGAAGCTGTCGGGCGAGACGAGTGGGGATGATTGCGGGGGCGGCTTTGCTGTTGAGCGTCGTGGGCATTCCGGGCGGCGCAGTGCTGGGAGACTCGCCGGACCTGACCATCGGATCGAAGGAGTACCCCAACGCCGACGCTGTGATCCTTCGCTGGGAGCAGCACTACACGCTGAAGGAAGACGGCTCCGTCAGTCGGCGGGATCATCGTTGGATGAAGCTCTTGACGCGTCGCCCGATCCGCGCGCACGCTGATCCGCGTGTCGCCTATCACACCGACGAAGACAAGCTCGTGATTCACAAAGCACAGACGATCTTGCCTGACGGCAGCACCCTGCGGATCCCCGACTATTCCTTCAACCCGGCGGGGCCGGACGACATCGCGGGCTGGCCTGTGTACGCCGCATGGGAGGACGTCGTAATCTCTTTCAGCGGGATTGTCGACAATTGCGTGTTGGAGTTGGACTACGAAATCATCACGAAGCCGGGCGTGATTCCCTGGCTGGAAGACGACATCCGCGTGAACGACGACTATCCGGTCGTGGAACGCGTCATCAAGGTGTCCGTGCCGGAGGATGTGACCCTCCTTCATCGTGTGGATGGCACTGGGTCGAAGGGGAACCCGGAGGCTTCTTCATTCAGCGGCCCGGGCTCGGGGGCGCTCACTTGGACGTTCAAGAACGTGCCCGGCAGCCCCGGCGAACCGCAATCGCTTCCCTGGCAGCAGCGCAATATCCGGCTGCGCTTCACGACTTGCACGGGCGTCGATGAGTTCGTGACGACGCTGCTCGGTCGGGTGGAGTCCGCGGCGAAGTCGGACGCGAAAGTAAAGGCGTTTGCGGAAGGGGTGATCGAGCAGGAGAGCGACGCGAAGGAGCGCGTCAGCAAGGTGTGCAAGAAGCTGCACGACTCGTTCAACTTCGTCACCACGTCCAAGGCGACGCGATCACTGTCATGCCGCAGCGCGGCGGAGGTCTTTCAGGCGAACTACGGCAACTCGCTGGAATCCGCGGGCTTGCTTTCGGCGATGCTCTCGGCGTTGGGATTGGAAGTCAAAACGGCCGTGGCGGTGGACGCGGACACGTGGACGGAGGACGTGCCGACCTTGTCATCCTTCGCCGGCGTGGTTGTCAGGGTCGACGGGGACGAACCGCTCTTCGCCCATCCGAGCCACGGCTTGCTGCGCGATCCAGGCAGTTGGGGCGGATACGTGTTATTGCTCAAGAAGGGTAGCACGATCGAGAAGCGAGCGATTCGACGTCGCGGCGAAGAATCGCCGAGCGAAGTGACGATCGCCGGCAAGATCAGCATCGACGAGAAGGGACAGGCGACGGCTGATTTGCGGATCGATCTGACGGGGGCTTTCTACGACCCCGAGAAGCTCGACAGCGCGAAGTCGCAGAACGACCTCGTGAAGGAGATCGCCGACCGCGTATTCAGCGATACGGAGCTCAAGAGCCACACGATCACGATGCTCTCAGAGGAGCGGCTCTCCGCCAAGGCGGGCCTCACGTCTAAGGAGACGTTGAAGCGATACGAGAGGCGGTACGTGCTCCAGCTCGGCCACGGGCCGGCATTCCTCGCGGAGTTCCCGATGCCGCTGGGTCGTTCAGATCGGCAGACGGATGTGCATCTGAACGGCCGGTTCAAGGAATCGGTGGACTTGACGATCGAGCTGCCCGAGGACTGGCTCGCATCGATCACGCCGTTGGCGGTTACGAAAGTCTCCGGCAATTGGGGCGCCGCCGAGCAGCGCGTGGAAGTGGACGGCCGGTTCGTTCATCTCCGCCGCACCGTTGCAGTAGCTTCCGACACCGTCGCGCCGAACGACTTCGCTTCACTTCGCGAGGTCGTCAACACATTGCGGACGGACGCGGCCGGATTGCTGGCGGCGGGACCGGCGAAGTAGCCACGCAGCTTCGGCGCTTGGCGGATCTGCCGGATCAGAGCCGCGCGTGTCAGCAAGCGGTCGGCGTTCACCGGGAAGGCCTTTTGATGTGGGCGGGTACCGCTCCCTTACAGTCGCGGCTCTGATGGGCGGTCTGATCGGCGAGATTCAACGCGGTATCAGGACCCAAGCTGCGCCAAAGCGGTGTCGACGTCTTCGGCGAGATCGAAGAACTTGTTGAGCTGGGTATTCCGGATGACATCTGCGACGAACGGGGTGAGGTTGGCGAGAATAAAACGTCCGTCCTGGCTGTTTGCCTGAGCGGCGAGCCGGACCAGATCGCCGAGGCCTGCGGAACTCACGACCGACACCTCTGCAAGATCAACGACGATCTTCGCGCCCTCCCGGTCGAGCATTTCGGCAACGGCCTTGACGAGTTTCCCTTCATCCCGTCCCGTGAGGTCACCACTCAGACGGACAATCGTTGCGCCGCTTCTATTCTCAACTTCGAACGTCATCGCATCCTCTCGTGCCGTAAACCGTGGGGGGCGGTTGCCCAGCGAGTCGATCAGCCTTAGGGCGTGCGCATAAATAAGCTGAACGAATGCCGAAGGGTGGTACGGGCGTCCCGCCCGTAGCCACACGGGCAAGATGCCCGTACCACCCATATGAAACGTGCAACTCATTCATGCGCGAGTCCTTAACCCCTACTCTGCGGAGTCTTGTTCTTCGCCCTTGTTCCTCAGCTTGGTCTTCTGCCGTCCGACGGACCAGCCCTCGTCATAACCTTCTCGATACTCCCGCTCCATCATCCAAAGCCACATCCAGCCGGCGTGTGCGTCGGTCCAAGATTTTTCGGCGTCGCGCATGCCCTCCTTGTAGCCCTTGGTGAACTTCCCCGTGGAGTGGAACATCCTCTTTTCCGTCGGGTCGCCTTGTTGCTTTTGGGAGCAGGCCGTGCCGAGACCAAGCAGCACGAGCAGGGGCAGAAAGAGGATCGCGCGGGACGTGACGAGTCGCCTCGCCGGAGCAAACAACCGGGAAAGAACCGACAACATGCTTGTGGCGATTGGAAACATGATATCACCTCGCCGGTATGCTAGCGGACCCCGCTGCGGTCGGCGAGTAAAAATCGAACGGTCGCCGGCATCAACTCACGCGCAACGGAACCGGCGTCTCCCTATCCGGCTGAGGCGACTCGGATTGTACCGTTCCCGGCAGCGCGTGGCTTGCCGCCGCGCCGGCCGCACTTCGCATTGGAATCCGGCTGGCGGGGATACACGTCTTGCGCCTGATGTCGCCGCGCATGAGGCGGAAGGCCCAGCCGAGCGTGCGGCGCGCGGTCTTCATCAGCCCCCACATGCCGAGGACCTGCATCCCGGCATCGGCCAGATAGAGCTTGCTCTTGGGGCGCACGAGGGCCAGGAGGAAGCGGAGCGGGTTGTAGAAGTAGAGATAAGCCGCCAGAATGTTGAGTTGCTTCTTCCAGGGCTGCGGGTGATTCGACGCGACGACGAAGTTCGCGTCCAGCATGTGCGGCTCCACCTTCCTGCCGGCGACGCTGTCGTACACGAGCCCCGACGTGAACGCTTCTTCGTACATCTTCGAGCCGGTCGCGGGAGTGATCATCAAGACCTGCAAGCTGCACGCACCGGCCTTGCGGAGCAGTTTCGCCTGGTTCAACAGTCCGTAAGCCTCACCGCCCCGCGAGAGCAAGGGCTGCGCGTCGTGGTGCATCATCATCGGCATCGGAGCGATGCCGCGCTCCTGCAACAGGCGAAACACTTCAAGCGTCTTGCCCGCGTCCTGGCCCTTCTTAATCAGTGTCGCGGTGATGTCCTCCACGCCGATCCACAACGCCCGCAGCCCGGCGTTTCGGACTTCGCGGAGGTGTTCCTTCATCTTCAGGGTATCGTGAACCGTGACCTCCGTGCCCCAGCGGAATCGGTGGCGAACCTCGGTGCCGTCAAGTTTGACCTGGGCCAGCGTCTCGATGATCTCCAGCGTCCGTTTCTCGTTGTTAAAAAAGTTGTCGTCCGCGCCGAAGAAGTGACGCATTCCGAACTCGCTATAGAGCCGGGTCATCTCATCTGCGATCCGCCCACCGCTCTTGACCCGGTGCATACGCTGGTTGTAAGCCGGGATCGGGCAGTAAGGACAGGCGAATTTGCAGCCAAATGTCAGGACCAATGACCCGATCGAGCTGTACTTGCGAACCTGATCCGCCGGCAAGGCCCGCTGAGCCAATGTCGCGCCGCGGCTCGGCGTTTCGAGCAACCGGTATCCCAACTCGGGATGCGGCAACTCGTCGAGATCGGCGACAAGTTGCTGAATGCCGGTATCGACCAACTCCTCAGCTAACCCATTGCCGTCGGTCTTCGCATACACCAACCCGGGAATCTGATCGAGAATGCCACTGTCGCGGGCGCGGATGAAGGTCGAGCGCATCGGCTCGCCGTCCGCGCGGATCGAGAGCAACGCCTCGAGCAGGCTCAGCAGGACGTACTCTTCACCCGTGACCGCCACGTCCGCGCCCCACCGATCGTTCGGGTCGGCGCTAAACACGTCCCACGGCTCGTAGATGGTCTTCGGTCCGCCAGCGATGATCAGCGGTCGGTGTCGCGGCTCGATTCTGCACGCGTCGCGGATCAGCTCTTGGCATCGGGCCGAGTGAATCTGCATGCTCGACACCATGAAGAGGTCGGGAATCCTGCCGTCGAGTCGCGCCCGGGACGAGCGAAAGTTTTTGTTCCACTGTTGAAGGACGATGCGGGTTTTTGGAAAACCGGCATCCACCATGGCCGAGCCGACGGCCCGAACACCGGCCGGCACCATCCGTACGTCCGCGTAGATGAACGGCAGCATGCTGGTGCGATGGTCGAATGCACAGGCAATCACGCTAGCCAAGTCGTGCCGTTGTGCGATGTTCCGGAGCCGTCGTCGCACGCCGAGCAGGGCGCCCGGCCTTAGTTGTTCATCGCCTCGGTCCCGGCGAGGAAGTTCCACAATCCGTCTCTCCGTAGATGTCGCAGCAATCTCCTGCGCCATAGCAGCAGGTCGCGAGTGCCACGACGCCAGAAACTGCTCACAATCGGGTAGTATAGGACGGCAATCCCGGCGTGACGAATCAATCGTCCCGTCGGGGCTTCAGCGCCCGGCATTCGCCCCCGCCGACGCAGTCGAGCGGGCCAACCAACGCGCTACCGGCCCTCCTCGGGGCTGGCACATCCAGAAGGTGGCCTTCAGACAGATTCCTGTCTCTGCACCATTGGGGTGGATTATGCGTTTACCCTGGCCTGTGTCAATATAGAGAGCCTCAGATACCAAACGCGTAGAAGATCGCCGTGAACACGACGTCCGCGGAGATCAGAGCGACGATCGACTTGACGACGGTGTTCGTCGTGGCGCGGCCGACACCCTCCGCGCCTCCCGTGACATTGAGGCCTTCGTAACAGGCGATCATCGAGATCATCACACCGAAGACGCCGGCCTTGAGCAGGCCCGTAATGAAGTCCGTGTGCGTGACGGCTACGCGCGTATAGCTGAGGTACTGCTCGGCGTCGATGTCGAGGATCAGCGTGCCTGTAATGAAACCGCCGAGCACGCCGACGGCATCCGCGACGACCGTCAACAGCGTCAACATGATGACGGTTGCCAGGAAGCGAGGTACCACGAGGAAGCGAACGGGGTTCAGGGCCAATGCACGGAGCGCCTTGATCTCCTCACCTTCGACCATGGTGCCGAGTTCCGCGGCGATGCTCGCGCCTGCGAAACCGGACAGCACAATGCCCGAGAGCAAGGGTCCCAACTCACGGAAAACGGCTATCGCGACGATGTCGGCGACGCGCTGAATCTGGCCGTAGTCGCGCAGCGTCGGGGCCATTTGCAGCGCGAGAATGATCCCGATGAACATCTGGACGAGCGCGACGATCGGGATACTCAGAATGCCCACGCGGACCATCTGGAAGAACAGGTTGGCGGCGCCGAGCCGCTCCTCTCTCTTGATGAGTGTGCGGTATACCCGAGCCAGTGTGTCCCCGGCCAGGTACGTCACCCCGCCGACGAACTTGACAAACCCCGTGACCGCCCGACCCTGCCGAATCGTGATATCGCCCACCGCCTCGACGGACCGGACCAGCGGTCCCGATGGAGCCTGTGTTTCCGTGGTCTGGGCGGAGGGCTCGCTCATGGTCTCTCTCGGCAGAACGCGATCATGCCTGGCCTGCCTGTTCCTCGTCCTCACAGATGGTGAAGAACCGATCGAGCTTTGTGATCTCAAAGACGCTGCGGACCCGGTCATTCAGGCCGAAGAGAACCATCTTGCCTTTGTACGCCGAGACGCGGCGGAAGACCTCGACCAATGTCCCGACGCCGGACGAATCCATGTAAGGCACCGCCCTCAGATCGAGCATCAGCTTCTTCGGACGATCGTTGGCAACCTCGACGAGCGCGGCGTGCAACGTGGGTGATTGGTGCAAATCCACGTCGCCGTCAAGGACGACGACCGTCGCGTCCGCCGCCTTGCGCACGTCTTTGACTAGACGGTTGGGGTTATCTGACATCGCTTCCGGCCTTCACAATGCTGATCTGGGGTCAATCTCCACGATCTCGCGGCCCGGTCCCCGCGCCTGCGGCGCCTGACCGGCTGGGCTCGCATCCCACGAACTTCACCATCCGGAGGAGCATGCCTCCGTCCGGCGGGCAACTGTAGTCGTACTCATCCATAACGGTCTGGATGATGTGGACCCCCAGACCGCCGGGACGCACGTCGTCGAGTTCACGGCTCTTGATCGTCTTCGGGTCGACCTGCCGGCCCTTGTCTCGAACCGCGACCGAAATGCCTCGACGCCCGTCGGGCGAGGTGACCGTAGCGAGCGCGACCGTGATGGGCTGATCCGGTTGTCCCTCGTAGCCGTGCTTGATCACATTCGCCAATGCCTCATCGATCGCGAGGATCAGCGCATGAGCATCGGAATCGCCGAACCCCTCCATCTGTGCCATCCGCTCGGCCGCGCCGCGCACGATCGGCAGGCTCTTGGCGTTACTCGTGATATTCAGTTCGACCGTACTGTCCTCAGTCATCGGTTCGCTTCTCAACGCGACACGCTCGGCTGGCCGCCGACATGTCGGTCCGATCCTCCGGACGCTTCCCCAGGTGGCGCCGTGTCTCCGTGTTCCCCCTGCCGAACGTATGCCCGCCACCGCTCGACCGAGCCGGCGCGCTGTTGGGCCGGACTGGCGTAATCGTACCCGAATCGTTGGCCCGTGATCTTCTCCAACGCGAGGATCGAGAAGAAACGCACGGCGTCATCCTCGTCCTCCAGCCGATCTACGAGAAGGGGCACCGAATCGGCATCCTTGGCCTCGGCAGCGGCTCGGACACCCAGAATCCGCTCGTGGACGCTCTCCGACTGGATGTCGGCGCGATACGGACGGGGACCGCAGCCTGCGATCAACGCCGAGAACCCCAGTAGAGTGCATGATGATACCTGCACCAAGAACGCAGACCGCCCTCTCGCTCTCAGATGAAACCTTGCTGCCAAGCCCAACATGCCTGAATCCTACGCGAGATTCCCAAGTGACACAAATGTCAGGCAAGGCGCTCGGCACGGCAGCCGCAAGGGCGGGTACTGGTACACTTTGATTGGCGGGTGCCACTGGCAGCTTGCTGCCAGTGCCGGCACGGGCGGTCAAGCCGCCCGTGGCACCCAGAGTGTACCAGTACCCAAGGGCGCTCGTCGGTTGTTGGCCCGGCCAGACACGCCTATGATCCAGTCTCACGCAGCCCGCCAAGTGCGGACTCCGTGTGATCCGACGGGCGCGCCGCCCTCACGGCGGATTTGATGCGGCTGCCCTGGAGCACAAAGGATGGATCAGACTTCAGATCAACTGGATATCCTGTTCACGGCCGCCCACCCGGATGACCTCGAGATCACCTGTGGCGGGACGATCGCGAAGCTCGCCGATCAGCGCCGCCGCGTCGGAATGGTACACATGACAAACGGGGAGCCGACGCCGCTCGGTTCTCCCGAGGTCCGCCTGAAGGAGGCGGAGGCTGCGGCGAAGACCTTGGGGGCTGCGGTGTTCGAGGTGCTGGACCTGCCTAACCGGGCCCTTATGGACACGCCTGAGGCTCGGTTTGCGCTCGGTACGGTTATCCGGAAGCACAAGCCTCGCGTGCTCGTTGGCATGGCCGGACGAACGGTTTCCGCATCCCCCGATCATTTCCAAGCCCAACTGCTCACGGAGGCCGTACGGTTTTACTCGCAACTAACGAAGTGGGACGAGCGTTTTGGGGGAACGCAGCCGCACCGCATCGACCACTTGATCTACAGGCCGATACCCAGGTCGGCGGAGCCGCTGGGTTTTCCGGCTCAGTTTGTGGTGGATATCACCGACACGATCGACCGGAAGCTGGCCGCGGTGGAATGCTATGCATCGCAGTTTCCGCCCGATCGATTCAAGCAGTTGAAGCACTACATTCTTTCGATCGCCGGAGCGGAGGGAATGGCGTGCGGGTACGCCTACGGAGAACTATTCGCGACCCCGCGGCCGCTGGGCGTGACGGATCTGCTGTCGCTGTTTGCCGAGTGGCCCCTGCCGTCACCGATAGACCCGCCGCGGCTTTAACGGAGTCCAGGCACGCCTGGGACGGGGCCGCGCCAGCGGGCGTACACGGAGCTACTTGACGTTTATCCTTCTGCCCCTGCTACGCTTGCGCGCGATCATCTTCCTGCCGGTGTGCGTCCTCATCCTCGCCCGGAAGCCCTGCTTCCGGAACCGCTTGCGTTCGCTCATTCTGTGCGGGTAATGCACGGGTACGCCCTCATACTGGTCGAATCAAGTCGAATCTCGCAGGATACACCCTTCCCTGAGGGAATGCAAGGACATGTTTTCCGGGGATTCGGGGACCTTTTCGGACCTGGAGTTCTGGGGCGAATATCGCTGGTTCGGTGTTTGATATCGCGCCGGCCCTCTGCTAGACTGCCGCTGCGTCGTGGCGGGGGACGCGGCCAGTATCGTGAAACTAACGACTCCGTAATCGTCCGAAGAACAGGAGACTCGCAAATGGAGGAATACGAGACCCTCAAGCAGCTCGTCGAAAACGCTGCCGAAGATGTCGCCAAGGCGGAAGGGGGCAACAAAGCGGCCGGTACGCGCGTCCGCAAGACCATGCAGGATGTCAAGAACGCCGCTCAGGACGTCCGCAAGAAGATCCTCGAGGTGAGGTCCGCCGAGGCCGGCACCCAGTAGATATCACGTATCCGGTGCTCCCCGCCCAAACCATCGTCCTCCACGCAGAGGAACGAGCGGGCTCTCGTGTCTGACCACCGGTTGAGTGGGACGGCTCTGCCGCGCTCGCGTGAGGTAGTTCGCGTATTCCGTCGCCTGCATTTCGAGTCACCATATGCCCCCGCCGCTCATTATCAATCCGGACGAGTTGAACTGGGATCGTCCCCTTTACACGCGTGAACAGATATACGCGGTCCTCCCACAGCAACACGAATTCTCCCAGTTGGACGCGATCATCTGCCTCGACAAGGAATCAGTGACCGCTGCCGCGTACCGCGATGTGCGTGAGGACGAATGGTGGTGTCGGGGCCACATGCCCGGCTCGCCGATCTTCCCCGGCGTGCTCATGGTGGAGAGTGCCGCCCAACTCGCAGCGTTCATGCAGAACATCATCATCCCCTTTGACAGGGGGTTCATGGGCTTCGGAGGCATCGACCAAGTGAAGTTCCGCAGCTCCGTCGTCCCCCCTTGCCGCATTCTGATTGTCGGTCACGGTGTCGACTATCGCCCCCGACGGTTCATCTACGACACACAGGCGTTCGTGAACGGCACCATGGTCTTCGAAGGCCGAATCACCGGCATGAAGATCACCCTGTAGGCCCCCCCCTCCTATCGCCCCGTCCGCCCCGAAGATTTCTTTCAGATCGTTTACGGAATTGCGTGACTAATCCGCGCAGATGGAGCTTGTGATACGGAAGGCTGTGTCCGAGTTCGCGCCGCAGCAGGTCGGACTCCTGCCATGACGAGCGCGGGGCACAGGAGGTGGTGAGGTGAGAGTCCCCCGGATTCTGTTGGTCGGAAATCACGGTCCCCTGATGGACTCGATCTCCGCGCGCCTTGCATGGCAGTCGTCGTTCTGCGTGTCCGGCATCCTGGCGACTCCGGAGGCGGCGGTTGCGGTTGTGCGCCGCGAGCCCGTCGATCTCGTGCTCCTCGATGTCGATTCCACTGTGGCAGGGTGGCCCCGGGATAGCGGTTTACTGCGAGAGCTCTTCGCCCTGGCCAATGTCATTCTGCTCTCCGCAATCATCGAGGATCGGGCCTTGGCCTGGGCTCTGGACTCCGGTGTCAGCGGCCTGCTGCTCAAACGCGAACTATCCGAGGAAATCGTCCCCGCGATCCAGGAAGTGCTTGCCGGCGGTTCTTGGTTTTCCGAGGACGTCCGCGAACGCATCGTGGTGGATGCGAATGGTGCGAGGCTGGCGGTGCCAAGCGCAGACCAAGTCGGCGAGTAGACCCAAGGGTCGCGGCGGAATCGGCGAGCAGCGCCCCGGTGGTTCCACAAGAGCACCCGGCCTTGGCGGGGGGCTCGCCCAAGTGGCCGCAAAGCTCCTCGCCACAACGATCGAACAGCGTTGCCTGCGATCAGTGTAACTCACGCGAGCGTCTCTCATTGACCGGGCTGAGTGGGTTGATTAGAGTCCAGCCGTGGACGCAGGGTCGACACTTCCGTCTGAGCACGCCTCATCGCATCCAGTGCGACTTCTTCTCGCCGTCCTGGTGATCGCGTGTTCACTGTCGCTGGCGTTTTCGCCGACGCCCCGGGATGCGGGCGAAATGGCGGTCCCGGGGGTGCAACGGACCGAGCAGCCTGAGGACGAGACCGCCGAGGGGATTCTCCAGGTCGATCGGCCGCCCGTAATGCCCCGACCCGTCGCGGCCACGCAGGGCGCAGAGGTCCACGACGTCGGCCCGCGAGAATCGACCGTCCAACCCACGACAACGTCACCTGACGTCTCGAGCGAATACGAAACCAAGGACCTCATCCGCGCAATCGCACCGGCGATGGTCGCGATCCTCCTTGCCATCCTCACGCGGCAGGTGCTTGTCGCGCTTGCGGCCGGAATCCTCGTGGCCGCCGCGATGATGCAGGGCATGGCGGGACAGTACCACCCGATCGGCTGGGTGACCCACGCCGTCGACCATTACCTGTTCGGCGTTCTGGCGCCGATGAACAAGGCCGGCACGGCCGTGGATCTCGACCACTTGGAAATCCTCGTATTCACGCTCTTCATCGGAGCGATGGTAGGCATCATCGAGGCCAACGGCGGCACGCGCGCCATGGTCGCGCGGGTCACGCGTCGAGTCAGAACCCGACAGACAGGGCAACTGGGGGGCTTCGTCGCCGGGCTTGTGGTCTTCTTCGACGATTACGCGAACGCGATGATCGTCGGCCCGAGCATGCGCCCGATTTTCGACCGGTTGCGACTCAGCCGTGAGAAGCTGGCGTACATCGTGGATTCGACCGCCGCGCCCGTCGCGTCCATCTTCGTCGGTACGTGGCTGGCGTACGAGATCACCCAACTCGACTCGGGCTTTGATGCCCTGGGCGACGGCAGACCCACGTTCCTGGCCGGTGTTGACGGCACGATGGCTTTCTGGGCGAGCATCCCTTATCGAACATACGCCTTGCTGGCGCTGGTCATGGTTTTCTTGATCGCGCTCACCGGTCGTGATTTTGGAAGCATGCGCAAGGCGGAAGCGAGGGCGCTGGCCGCCCGCGCGGAGCAGCACGCGAAGAGTGACACACCGCCGACACCGATGGGCGAAGGATGGTGGCTCGGCGCTGTTCCCGTCGCCACATTGGTTCTCATGGTGTTCGGGCTGCTGGCCTGGACCGGCTGGCGCCAATGCACTGAAGACGGCCTCGCCCTGTCGTGGGGCGGGTGGGCCGCCGTCACAGGCAGTTTGGGCAAGATCATCGGCGCGGCGGACTCGTATCCCGCGCTGGTGTATGGGTCGCTGACCGCGGCGGTTGTCGCCGTCGTCATCTCGGTCACGTGGAGCCCGCTGAGGCTGTCCGAAACAATGGAGGCGGCGGTCTCCGGAATGGCGCGGATGTTTACCGCGTGCATCATCCTCGTTCTTGCCTGGGGACTGTCCGAAGGCGGCAAGGACCTGAATCTCGGCGAGGCGGCCTGCGCGCTCTTGAGGCAGGAGGCCGGTGGCGAGTTCTTCTCGGTGACGCTCCTGCCGCTGGCCGTGTTCTTGACTGCAGGATTCATCTCGTTCTCGACCGGCACGAGCTATGGCACGATGGCCATCCTGTGTCCCGTGGTAATTCCAATCTCCGGGACCCTGCTGAGCCCTCTGCCGCCCGACCAGGCAATGCCGTTGTTCTACGCGACCGTGGGCGCCGTGTTGACAGGGGCCGTGTTCGGAGATCATTGTTCACCGATCAGCGACACGACCGTGCTCTCGTCGATTGCCAGCGAGTGCGACTTATCAAAGCACGTCTGGACTCAGATGCCTTACGCTTTCACCGTCGCGATCGCCGGCATCCTGTCGACGGATGGTCTCGGCTACGTCCTTCGCCGCTGGACGCCGACTTTCTACGAGCGCTACCGGCCCCTCTCATGGGCCTACGGGCTGGTCCTGGGCTCGCTGCTCCTCTTGCTCGTTTTGCTGATCTTCGGTCGGCGTCCAAGGGCCCTTCCCGTCGAACCGGTGGCGTCGCCGGACGTATAGGCGAGGTGACGGGCTTGTCGGGAGGGGATGCCTCGCCTATTTTTTACGGCAGGTTTTGACAGGTTGAGTCCGGGGGATCCGTCAGTACCCAGAGGGATTCCTGTTTCAACATGGTGCGGATATCGTAACTGGCGTTTTGAATAGGGGTTATGTCCAGTGACGCAACTCGACGTGAAGAACATCGGCCCGCTGATCAAGCAGGCAAGTGAGCCGTTCGCGAGGCTGAGGGATGAAATTCACAGGGTCATTGTTGGGCAAGAGGACATGCTGCGGCACCTGATGATCGGCCTGCTGTCCAACGGGCACATCCTCCTCGAAGGTGTGCCGGGCCTGGCCAAGACGCTGGCAGTCTCGTGCCTGGCTCGCGGGATCGACACGGGATTCAGGCGGCTCCAGTTTACGCCGGACCTGCTGCCGGCGGATCTGATCGGCACGATGATCTACCAGCCGCAGACCGGTCAGTTCACCACGAAAAAGGGGCCGATCTTCAGCAACATCATTCTCGCCGACGAGATCAACCGCGCGCCGGCGAAGGTGCAAAGCGCGCTGCTCGAAGCCATGCAGGAACGCCAGGTGACGATCGGTGATGAGAGTCATCCGCTGCCGGAACCGTTCCTCGTCTTGGCCACGCAGAACCCGATCGAGCAGGAGGGCACCTATCCCCTGCCGGAAGCGCAGATCGACCGCTTCATGCTCAAGGTGACCGTAACATATCCGAGTCCTCTGGAGGAAAGGCAAATCCTGGATCGGATGGCCCAGACGACGCCCGAGGCATCAATCACGCCCGTGATGAAGCCCGAGGACATCGCCAAGGCGCGCGAGGCAGTTGACGCGATCTACATCGACGACAAGATCAAGGACTACATCGTCTCGCTCGTCACGGCAACGCGCGACCCGACGGCCTTCAGGCTCGATCTCAAGGGCTTCATTCAATACGGGGCTTCGCCGCGAGCCACGATCATGCTGACGCTCGGTGCAAAGGCGTGTGCGTTTCTCGCCGGGCGCGGCTTCGTGACGCCCCAGGACGTCAAAGACGTAGCGCCCGCCGTGCTGCGGCATCGCGTCATCATCAGCTACGAAGCCGAGGCCGAAGAACAAACCAGCGATCGGATCGTCAAGACGATCCTCGATCATGTTCCAGTGCCGTAAGCCATGCTAGCTAAAGAACTCTTGAAAACCATACGCCGGATTCACATCCGCACGTCCCACATGGCAAACGATGTCTTTGCCGGACACTACCACTCCACCTTCAAGGGCCAAGGCATGGAGTTCGAAGAGGTCAGCGAGTATCAGCCCGGCGACGACATTCGCAGCATCGACTGGAACGTGACCGCGAGGCAGGGCAGGCCGTTCATCAAACGCTTTCGCGAGGAACGCGAGTTGACCGTCATGCTGCTCGTGGACGTGAGCGGCTCACATGGCTTCGGCTCAACAGGTCAACTCAAGCGCGACCTTGCCGCGGAGGTCGGCGCGACCCTCGCCTTCAGCGCGATCAAGAACAACGACAAGGTCGGGCTGATCGGATTCTCCGATCGCATCGAGAAGTATGTCAAACCGGATAAGGGCACGCGCCATGTCTTGCGAGTGATCCGCGAGTTGCTCACCATGCGTGCGACGGGGAAAGGCACCGATCTGGCGGGCGCACTGGACTACTTCCGCCGCGTGACGACGCGCCGGTCCGTCGTGTTCGTCATCAGCGATTTTCAGGATGAGGACTACGAGCCGCAGATGCGTGTCGCGCGGCGGCGGCACGACTTGATACCGGTCGTCATCACGGATCCTCGCGAAGTGGAAATGCCCAACGTGCGATTCATCGACCTTATGGACAATGAAACCGGCGAGTTGATAACCATTGACACCTCGGCCGCGACGTTTCGCGACGAGTACCTTCGTGGCGCGCGTGGTGCAGCGGAGTCGCGGGATCAACTATTCCGACGGATGAAGGCCGACGCGATCAGCCTGACGACGGGCGAATCGTTTGTCGAGCCGTTGACGAAGTTCTTCAGGGCAAGAGAAGCAAGGTTGTAGGGCAAACCGCAGAGCATGCGCCGTAATGCCCTGCTGTCATCGGCGGGCACAACCCGGCCTACGTGGCTGCCTGACACTGGAATGAGAAGCCGGCACGAAACATCGAGGCGATTTCGGCGATTGACCGCACCCGGCAAGTGTGGTCGGCGTGCGCGGTCCGCGCTTGCCCGCGTTGCGCTCTTGGCAGGACTGGCGTCTGTCGTTTCTGTTCTCGGTGTCGGCATTGCGTGTAACCGATCCAAAGAGAGCAGCCAGGCAACATCTCAACCCGCCACAAGCGCCGAGCGTGTCGCCGAGCGCGGTCCCGTCGTGTTGCGCGTGACGATCGATCGAACCGAATTGACCGTCCCGGAGCAGATCAGAATGACGGTCGCCGTGGAGGCGGAGATCGGCGTGGATGTCGCGATGCCGGAGTTGGGCGAGACCCTCGCCGCGTTCGGCGTCGCAGGATTCTCGGAAGAGGAGCCTCAGGGAGATGGCTTCAAGGAAACGCGGTCGCGCATCTACACACTGGACACTCTCGTCTCCGGCGACTACGGGGTTCCTTCGATTTCGGTCTCATTCGCCGACCGTCGTGAGAAAGCGGACGGGTCTCACGCCGTGTACGAGGACGTTGTCTCCACCGAGCCCATCCGGGTTACGGTCCACGCGGGTCTGGCCGACATCAAAGGCCCGATGACGTTGCCACTTGCCCGTCGGTATCGGCTGCTGCTTGGGACTCTGGGCGTTCTTGCCGCGATCGTGGCGATCGCCCTGACCGCCAGATGGTGGCGCCGCAGGCGTGGGGAACTCGCGGTGAGACTGCCAACGGCAATGCGTATCATTCCGCACGAGTGGGCCCTGGCGGAGTTGGAGAAGCTGGCCGCCGAAGACCTGATCGCCAAGGGGCGAATCCAGGAATTCTACTATCGTATCAATGCCCTGCTCCGGCGCTACATCGAGCTTCGCTTCGGCTTGATGGCCGGCGAGCAGACCAGCGAGGAGTTTATCCGGGCGCTTCAGTATTCCGCGATGTTTGATGAGCATCACAAGCAGGTGTTACAGCGGTTTGTCTCCGCCTGCGATCCGGTCAAGTACGCACGCCACCGGCCGGCGGCCGACGAGATCGACTGGGTGCAGGCCACGGCCAGGGAGTTCGTACTGGAAACCGCCCAACCCGACGCGCGGCCCGGGGGAGTTCCGACCGCCGTGCCCGCCGGACAGGGAGATGCGTTGTGATCGTTCTGAGAAACCCTTGGCTTCTGTTTGCGCTCCTGCTCCTGCCAGTCATCTGGTGGGCGTGGCTCAACGCCAGACGCAGGGCGGCGATCAGTTTTGCGGGCGTCGCCCGGTTGGGGGCTTCCCGGCGGTCATGGTCGCTTCGTGCCAGGCATGTTATCCCGGCGCTACGCAGTTTGGCCGTCGCCTTGCTCGTGTTGGCCATTGCACGCCCGCAAGAAGCCGACGAAGAAACCCGCGTGTCAACGGAGGGCATTGCCATCCAACTGGCCGTCGACCGGTCCGGCAGCATGGAGCAGCCCGACCTCTCGGATGCGCATGGCGAACAGCAGCGACGCATCGACGCGGTCAAGGATGTCGTGCAGGCGTTCGTCGAAGGTGATGACGATGCGCTGCGCGGACGGCCCGACGATTTGATCGGTCTGATTGCGTTCGGGACGTATGCGGACACGGAATGCCCGCTGACCCGCGACCATGGGCATCTCCTGCGTGCGCTGGAGAAGATCGAACCCTATAACAGCAAGGAAGAGGGGATGACCGCGATCGGCGACGCGCTGCTCCTCGCGACGGAGCGGATTCGCAACATCGGCCGGCGATTTGCGAAACAGGCGTCGTTCCGGATCAAGAGCCGAATCATCATTCTCCTGACGGACGGGGAACAAACGGCCGGCAAGTTCACGCCCGAAGAGGCCGCGGAGGTGGCCGCGGCGCTCGGTGTCAAGGTCTATACGATCGGCGCGGCACCGGATTACGAAGTGCTCAACGCGGGCACTTTCTTCGCGCGTCGTGCGCCCACGCGCATCGACGAGGAGGGGCTGAAGAAAGTCGCCGACATGACGGGCGGGAAGTACTTCCGCGCCCGCGACGCGGACTCGCTACGAAGCATCTACGCCGAAATCGATCAACTGGAACGCAGTGTCATTGACGAGACACGCTTGTATCATTACGAGGAATTGGCGTATCGGTGGTTTGATTGGCAGTGGGACTTCGCCGGCCTCAAGCTGGGGCCCGTGCGACTGCCGCCGCTGCTCATGGTCGTGCTGGTGCTGTTGACATTGGAGGTCATTCTCGCGAACACGCGATTCCGGAGGATACCCTGAAACAAAACGACAAACATCGGCTCCCAACGAATAGCGAATGACCAACAGCAAACAGCTGATAACTGACAACTGATCACTGACGACTACTCTGCATATGTCCGACCTGCACATCGACAACATTGAGCACCTCAAGTGGCTTCTACTGGTAGTAGGATGCGGCTTGGTAATCGTGTACGGGTTTGCGATGAAGCGGCGCGCCCTGCGGACGTTCGCCTCTGCGAACCTGCTGGGCATTCTGATGCCGGACGCCAGCCTCGCACGGCAGTACTTCAAGGCGGTTGTCTTCCTGTTGGCGATGGTGTTCATCGTCCTCGCGATGATCGGACCGAGGTGGGGCGCCTATTGGGCCGATCTCCAGCAGCGGCAACTCGACCTGGTCGTGTGTCTCGACGTGTCGAAGAGCATGCTCGCGGAGGATGCCGGCATGTCGAGGCTTGATCGGGCGAAGGATGACATCAAGCTGCTCGTGGACCAACTCGGCGGCGGGATGATCGGTCTTGTCACGTTCGCCGGTCGGGCGCAGTTGGCCTGCCCTTTGACGGACGATTATGATTTCTACCGTCTGGCGCTGGATGACGTGGGGATACACAGCGCCCCGAAAGGCGGGACGGACCTCGGGCAAGCAATCGCCGCCGCCGTCAAGGCCTTCGGTGGCGGAGGACGCCGGCAGCGCGCCATCCTCTTGTTGACCGACGGCGAAGACCACGGCGACACGGCGGTCGAGCAGGCAAAGAAGGCGCGCGACCGCGGCGCCGTCGTCTACGCAATCGGCATCGGTGACAACGAACAGGGAGGCCTCATCCCGCTGAATGAAGATGGGCGGCGGGCCTACATGATGCACGACGGTCAACAGTTGTGGTCGAAGATGGATCCGGCCAGGCTCCAAGAGATCGCGATTGCCGGCGGCGGAGAGTACCACCCCAGCGGACAGGTGACGCCCACGCAGCGGACGCTCGAGTGGGTATACACGGAGAAACTCGCGCCGATGGAGAAACGCTCGCTGGAACAGCGGCAAGAGAAACGGCACTATGCCAGGTTCCACTGGTTCGCGGCAGCGGCGATAGTGTTGCTCATGCTCGAGACGTTGGTAGCCGAGCGGCGGCGCGCCCGGCCGGATGCCGCGAGCGCCGGCGAGTTGGAGGCCTAGGATTGTGAGAGTGCGAACACGTTTCATCCCGGTTGTCGCGTGCGTGGCCGCGTGGACGATGATCCTCACACCGGTTGCCGCCGGCGATGATGCCCCGCCTTCCGGCGCTGAACTCGTGCGGGAGGGCAACCGACTTCTCGCTGAGGGCCGGTATGCCGAAGCGCTCACGACCTATGACAGGGCGGCAGAGCAACTGCCGGACGCCCCGGAAGTGGCTTACAATCGCGGTCTGGCGTTGTATCGCCAGGGAGAGTACGCCAAGGCATTGTCGGCCTTTCAGGACGCCATCAGACCCGGCCGTCCCGAGCTGGAGGCGATGGCGAAGTACAACCTCGGCCGATGCGCGCACGCCTCGGCGATTGATAACAGGGAGAACATCGAAGCGGCTGTCAACGACCTATCGCGTGCGATTCGGTTCTATCAGGACGCCCTGCAAATCACGCCGGATGATGCCGACGCGAAGAAGAACGCCGCGTTGGCCGAACGGCTGATGGCCTTTCTCCAGAAGAAGCTGGAGGAGCAAAAACAGCAGCAGAAAGAACAGAACCAGCCCACGTCGCAACCGAGCGATCAACAGCAACCGACTTCACAGCCGGATCAACAACAGCCGACCTCCCAGCCCACTTCGCAGCCGCAAGACCAGCAGCCGCAGGAACAACAGGGTGAGGCTCAAGACGAAAAACAAGACCAGAAGCAGCAAGGCGACAAACAACAGGACGAGTCGCAAGAAGGCCGGAAGGGCAAGCAGGACGAACAGCGACAGGGCGATCAGCCGGACGAAAGCAAGCAGGAGAACAAGCAAGACGGTGATCAAGGGCAATCGCAGGAGGTTATGTCGCGGGAAGAGGCCGAGGCAAAACTGCAGGAAGCCAGGGACTCTGAACGCGAACGACGCGAGGTGAAGCGCAAAAGGGCGCTGCGGCGACAAGGCCTGACGCCGGCGGATAAGGACTGGTGACGATGCCTCCTGTGGTAACGAAACTCGCGTTCGCCCTGGCGCTTTCAGCCGCGTTTTGCTCGGCACGGCAGGTTTGCGCGCAATCGGTTCGCGCTGAGCTCTCCACCGACGAGGCATTCGTCGGAGAAGCCGTCTATGTGGACGTAACCGTGTCGAACATGCCGGGCAAGGTCGAGCCGATCCCGCCGGCGACCGAGGACTTCGAGATCACGCCGGATCCGGGCAATCCCGTGCAGAGCGGGCGTCGCGTTTCCATCATCAACGGCCGTAGGTCGGAGAGCGTTGACGCCGTGTACCGCTACTACGTTCGGCCGTTACGGGTCGGCCGGCTTGTGCTGCCGCCGTTCAGCGTCGAGAGTCGGGGGCGTGTGTCTCACAGTCAGCAGTTCCCGATCACGGTCGTGAAGGACACGTCAGGCTCGTTGCTGCTGTGCGTGATCAAGTGTCCGCACGAGACGATCTACGTCGGCCAGCCGGTCGAGTTGACGCTCGAAGTTTGGGTCCAGCCATATACGCAGGCCGACATCGGCACGCTCTCCACCCAGTCGATGTGGAGCGGTGCGCTGCTCAATACCGCCGCGACCTCGCTAGGCGCGCTGGCTGAAGTGGACCTGGGGAGTCCCAACATGCGGCGGGCCACGCACGAGGATGAGGACGGCGTTCGCAGGGAGTATTACGTATACAGTTTCGAGGCCGTCGTATACCCCAAAACCCCGGGCGAGTTCGACTTTGGTGATGTCGCCATCGCCTACAACTATCCGCGGAAACTGGGCCGTGACTGGTTCGGGAATCCGGTGCTCCAGGGCACACGGCGCCTCCGCGCGACAGCAGAGAAGCCCAAGCTCATCGTGCGATCCGTCCCACTAAAAGGCCGACCGCCTGATTTCAACGGCGCGATCGGAACATATACGATTCGCGCCCGGGCCAAGCCCACCGAAGTGCCCGTCGGCGATCCGATCACGCTGACCCTCGATATCAGCGGCCGCGGCCTGGAGCGCCTCAGCGCGCCGAGGTTGGATCAGGTCGAAGCGCTGACGCGGGACTTCGAGGTCCCCGGCGAATCGCTCGCCGGCGAAATCCGCAATAATCGCAAGCGATTCACGCAGACGATCCGGGCACTTCGCGAAGACGTGTCCGAGATCCCGCCGATTCCGATGAGCTACTTCGTCGCGGAGACCGGTCGGTTCGAGACCGACTGGAGCGAACCTATCCCACTCACCGTAAGGCCCGCCGAGCGGCTGGTCATGTCGAACCTGCAAAGCGGCGGCGTGCAACCGGGCGTGCTGGCGCCACTCTCCGAAACGACCGACGGACTCCTTGCGAACTCAACCGACCCCGCGAAAGTCCTGGCTGACCAATCCGGCAGGCTTGGCCCAGGCACGTGGGCGCTGCTTGTTGCGATGCCCCTTGTGTACTTGGCTACATGGTTCATCCAACGGCGCGCGCTTAGGTACCGCGATGACGAGGCTTTCCGCCGGAGGAGCCGCGCGGCCTCCACCGCAAAGCGAGCGCTCAACCAAGCCGGCGCCGCGGGCTTGCCGGGCCATGTCCGCGCTGCGCTGGCCGGCTATGTCGCGGATCGGTGCAACGTGCCGGCAGCCGGACTAACTCGAGCGGATGCGATTACGCTATTGACCCAACGCAGCGTACCTCAGGAAACCGTCCAGGCAATCGATGCGTTGCTCGACACGCTAGAGCTGGCAGAGTACGGCGGTGGCGCGGACGACTCGGCCCGTGATCGTGCATCTGAAGCGGCAGACCTCGTGGACACCTTGGAGCGGATGAAGCTCAAATGAGCCCAACTTGTCTCATTGCAGCCGCACTTACGCTATTTGTCGGGCAAATGCCCGCCGGCGACGCTGTTGCGCCGCCGCATGGCGCGACGGCCGCGGTAGCCGCGGTAGCCGAAGCCGATGCGCCGGACAGTCGGGCGGTCCTCGAGCGGGCCCTCGCGGACTTTGACGCTGCGGTGGCGATGAATGCCGACAGCGATCCCGAAGCCCAGCGGATGTATCGCCGGGCGCTGACCGGTTTCGAGACGCTTGTGCGAAGCGGCGTGGAAAACGGCGGGCTCTATTACAACATTGCCAACACGTGGATGCGCCTGGGTGACATCGGGCGCGCCATCGCCAACTACCGCCGCGCGCTGAATCTGATGCCCGGCGATCCGGACATCCGCAAGAATCTGCAAGTGGCACGCAATCTCTGCCAGGTGCGGATTCAGTCCCCGGCAACCAGCGCCCTCGTCGAAACATTGCTCTTCTGGCATTTCGGAACATCGTTTGCCGCGCGTCTTGGTTGCGTCGTGGCGGCATACGTCCTCTTCTGGATGCTCTTGACGCTCCAGCTGTTTGTCTGGAGGCGGGCGATCCCACTCACCTGGCTGATTCGCGTCTCGGTCATGCTCATCTTGGTCGTCGGATCGAGCGTTGCCTGGGACGTCGTCTCGCGGCGCCATCGCATTGACGGCGTCGTGCTTGATTCCGAAGTGGTTCTCCGCAAGGGCAACGGCGAATACTACGATCCCCAGCTCGATCGGCCGCTGTCCGAGGGCGTGGAATTCCGGCTGATAGAGTCGCGTGAGGACGTCGGCGGCACGAACTGGTACCACATTCGGCTGCGGGACGGCAAGGAAGGCTGGCTCACGGCGGATCAGGCAGGCGTTATCTGAGTCTTTCGAGGGTGCAGGACCGGCGAGGCTTGACGTGCCGGCGGGTAGGTAGGCCGGTGTCCATGCCCTTCCTTCGCCACGCTCCCCTACAAACCGGAAACTGTTTTCGCTTGGACTCACACCGACCTTCTCGGTACGATACTCATAGCTATCTTGTCGGTACGATATTCACAGGATTCACAGGGAATCTGGAATCCAGAACTTGAGGGCAGTGCCGTGGAACCGGATCCGACTGACGCAAATGTCTCGAACGCCACATCGGAAGATCAGCAGGCCTCTGTCGGAGGAACGACTGTGAGGAAGAGGAAGAACGGCCCACTCTCGGGCACCCTGGGAATCGTACTTGTCATCGTCTTCCTGTGTACCGCTGGTTACCTCACGTACCGAACGCTCACTACGGCTCCTCCGCCCGAGCCGGGCAAGAACGAAGTGACCCTCATGTGCGCGGAGACGGGCAAGCTCTTCCCGCACGACCTCAAGACAGGCGAAACCTGGCCCGTGATGTCGCCGCACTCCACAAAGAAGACGGGTTTCCCCGCAGAGAAGTGCTATTGGACAAAGGACGGGAAGCGAAAGGAAACACCCACGTACGTCATTCTGAATCACTACCTGAATAAGCCTGGCGACACAATCTGTCCCGACTGCGGCAGGATCGTCATCCCGCACAACCCCCCGCCGCCGCCCGATACGCCGCGCGCCGCCGCCGCCTCCTCACAGCCCACGACCCAGCCGAAGTAGGCCGGCTTATTCGCCGTGAGACGGCCCCCGCAGCGTCGGTCGCGGAGGGGTCGGACGCTGCACTCGCTCTTGGATTGTTTTACAGCCTGATGGTCGTTCCCTTTGTGCCCGCCAGGGCGGCGGGGAGGTCGGACCAGTCCGTAATGACCGCTCTGGCCGACGGGTCGCCGCGATCTTTCAGGTACTGAGCGGTCGCCGCGACCTTGGGCAGCATCGAGCCTGCGGCGAATCGACCTGTCGCGATGAGTTCCTCGATGCGCGCGGTATCCACCGACCGTAATGCCTCCTGATCCGGCCGGCCGAAGTTCAGATATACGCACTCTACGCCGGTGATGATTGCCAGCACGTCGGCCTCTACGGCGACCGCCAGCATGGCGGCGGTCAGATCCTTGTCGATGACGGCCTCGACGCCGTGGAGTTCGCCCTTCTCGTTTTCGATCACCGGGATTCCGCCGCCGCCGCCCGCGACGATGAGTTCGCCCGATTCGACCAGCTTCTTGATCACCGACAGTTGGTTGATCCGCAGCGGCTTGGGTGAGGGCACGACGCGGCGGTACCCGCGGCCGGCGTCCTCAACGATGTTCCAACCGTCTGCATCACGATGCCGCCGGGCGGCTTGCTCATCGAGGAAGGGGCCGATTGGCTTGGTCGGTCTCGCGAAGCTGGGATCGTCTTTGTCGACGAGGACGGTCGTGACGACCGCTACGCAGGACCGCTCCGTCCCGCGGTTGTGCAACTCGTTCTGCAAGGTCTGGCCGATCATGTAGCCCATGCCTGCCTGCGTATCGGCGACGGCCAGGCCCAGGTCGATCGGGTAAACCTGGGCCGAAGCGATCTCTACGCGGCGCATGATCGACCCGACCTGCGGACCGTTACCGTGTACGATCGTCATCTGCCAGCCGTCCTGGACGAGATCGGCCAGCGGCTTGGCCATCCTGCGGCTGAGGGCGAATTGGTCGCGGATATCGCCCGGGCCGCCGGGCGTCACCAAGGCGTTTCCGCCGATTGCTACGACTGCTTTCATGGAGTCCCCTGTTGTATCACGGCGCGGTCCTCGGCCGCAACCAAAGTGTGGCACAGGCGTCCTGCCTGTGATCCCACCGGCGAGACGCCGGTGCTCCCCAGGGCGCCGGTGCTCTATCGGTCGAACGGCCGCTCCCGCATTGTTGCGGCCATGATCGCCTTTGCAGTGTGCAGCCTGTTTTCCGCTTCTTGAAAGACAACCGATTGCGGGCCGTCCAACACGTCGTCCGTCACCTCGGCCGCCCGATCCGCCGGCAGGCAGTGCATGTAGATCGCGCTGTGACGCGCGAACTTCATCTTTTCACTATCGCAGATCCAATGCTTGTAGCGTGCATTGAGCGAGAGGCATTGCTCCTCGATTTGGTGCATCCGCGCTTCGCCCGTCGCGTCGCGGCGTTGGAGCATAAGGTCGTAAGGCCCCCAGCTCTTGGGGTATACGATGTCCGCGTTCTGGAAGGCGTCGTCCATGTTATCGACCACGTTGAATCGCGTGCCGGCCTCCTTGGCGTTTGCCCGCGCGGCTGCCATACAGCCATCCATCAGTCGATACTCCGGGGGATGCGCGAGAGTCACGTCCATTCCGAACCGCGTCATTAACGTGATCAGGCCTTGCGGCACGGACAGCGGCTTGGCATAGGAAGGCGAGTAAGCCCAACTCACCGCGATCTTGCGGCCGCGGAGGTCCTCGCCAAACACCTCGCGGATTGTCATCAAATCCGCCAGCGTCTGGGTCGGATGATCCACGTCGCACTGCATGTTGATTACGGGAACGTCCGTCGCCTCGGCGACTTCGCGCATGTAACGGTTGCCCTCGCCGAGGATCAGGTCGTGGCGAATGGCGATGGCGTGCCCCATCGAGCCGAGGATGATCCCGGTATCTTTCGCGGTCTCGCCGTGGGAAATCTGCGTGACGTTGCTGTCCAGGAAATGCGCGTGGGCGCCGAGTTGGGTTGCGCCCGCCTCGAAGGCGTTTCGGGTCCGGGTGCTCTTATCGAAGAAGAGCAGGAAGACCGTCTGGTTCGGCAGCAGCAGCGTCGGCTCGCCGCGGTGGAACTTGGCCTTGAGTTCCTTGGCCAACGCGAGCAGATCCAGAATCTCCTGCGTCGTCAGGTCCTGTGTTTCGATGTAGTCTCTACCTTTCAAGGATGGCATCGGCTGGCTTCTCCTGTGTATGGGCCGATCGGCTCGTATCTGTTGCGATTATAACCTGCCCGGGGGCTTTCGCACTCATCGCATTATCCGACTTCGTCGAGTGGGTTCCCATAATCCGAGCCGCGAGCGCAAGCAAGCGGGGACGACAGACCGGTGGTCTGTCTGTCTGCCAGGACCCCGCGCTGGCGCTTGGGGCTCGGATCAGCTCCGCCGCTGGTGTCGCTTTCCTCCGTCACCCCGGCACCTTGCGGCCGGCATTGGGCATTCCGCAGAAGAACTGGGGGAATGCCGCATAGAATGCCGCCGCCTGCACCATGTGCTTGATGGGCACGGAGTCGTTCACCGTGTGCGCGACGGATTCCTGTGCCGGTCCGAAGCCGACACACGGAATCCCGAACATGCCGTTGATCGAAACGCCGTTGGTGCTGAACGTCCACCTACCGACCTTTGCGCGCCGCCGGAACAGGGACTCGTACGTTCGGATCGCGGACGCCACCGCCGGCGAGTCCTCCTCCATCACCCAGGTGGGGAAGTATTTCTCGGTGGTGTACACAAGGCCCGTATAGCTCGGGCGATCGTAGATCGGCACGGACACCTTCGCGGTGACGCCGGCGCGCTTGACCGCCTCGCGAACTTCGCGCAGTGCCCCCGATTTTGTCTCTCCGGCCGTCAGGCGACGATCGAGATGGATGTACGCCTGGTCCGGCACCGCGCACAGGCTCGGCGTTTTGCAGTCGATGTAGGAGACCGTGATCGTGCCCTTGCCAAGGAAGGCGCTGTCTGGCAGACGATCGTTGAGCTTCTCGATCTCGCGGACAATCCTCGCCATCTTGTACACGGCGTTGTCACCCTTGTGGGGCATCGAGCCGTGGCACGAACGGCCCCGCGTCGTCACGCCAATCTCCATCCGGCCGCGCTGACCGCGCAGCACTTGGCAATTCGTCGAGTCCGTTACGACAACGACGTCGGGGCGAAGTTTGTCCTCTTTCACGATGTACTGCCAGCACAGGCCGTCGCAGTCCTCTTCCGACACGGTGGCAATTACGTAGAGCGTGAACTCATCGAGCGGGAGCTTCAGGTCGCGGATGATCTTCGCCGCGTAGACCATCGCGGGAATCGCCCCTGACTGGTCTCCCGCGCCACGGCCCCACACTCGACCTTGCGCGACTTTTCCCTTGTAGGGATCGTGCTTCCACTCGGCGAGATCGCCCACGCCGACCGTATCACAATGGGCGTCCAAGGCGATGATCCGCTTGCCACGGCCCAACTTGCCGAGGAGGTTGCCCATTGGATCGGTCCAGACCTTGTCGAACGCCGCGACGTTACGCATTTCTCGCTCGATGCGAGCGATCACGCGTTTCTCCTGTCCACTTTCACTGGGGATCGCGATGATATCCCGGAGGAAACGCACCATTGCCGACTCGCATCGCTTTGCCCGGGTGAGGATCCGACCGCTGTTCATCGTCTTATCGCCTTTCAGATTGACTGTGCGGGCTCGCGGGCCGGATTCGATCCGGCGTCGCGCCACACGAGGGGAGCATTCTAACCAGCATTGCGGCGAAAGGTAACCGACAACCGCCGAGGCCGACCCGCCCGTGACTTCTCGGTTGGCTTTGCCCTTGATGCCGGTTACGATTTGCCTCGCGCCGGATGACGGGGCGTGCCTCGTCTGAGATTGCGTCCTGGACGCCCCTTGCATCGACCGCCTTTGGCGGCGGTGCCACAAGGGTCTCGGGACGTACTCCAAGTGGATCGGCGCGGAACTCGACGGGATCCCTTCTCCTGCAAGACGTGGAGACAACCGTGATGGAAAACGAGCAACCCCTACCACCGAGCACGATTTTGGTTGTGGACGACAACGCCCAAAACCGGGAACTACTCGAAGCCTACATGGAAGAACTCGACGGCGTCACCACGATCGGCGCGGCCAACGGTGAGGATGCGCTCGCCAAGGTGGCCTCGGAGAAGCCGGACCTGATTCTGCTCGACATCATGATGCCCAGGATGAGCGGCTTCGAGGTCTGCGAGAAACTCAAGGCCGATCCCGCCACGAAGGATATCCCGATCATCATGGTCACGGCGCTGCACGAAACCGGCGACATCGAACGCGGCGTGGAAGCCGGCACGAACGACTTCATCACCAAGCCGGTCAATCGCCTCGATCTCCTGACGCGCGTCAAGAGCCTGCTTCGCGTTCGCCATCTCCAGGACGACGGTGACCGAGACCTGCACTACCTCGACGAGTTGGGCAAGGCGGGCGGGGAGGCGTGAAGGGAAAGTCCGACTCGCGCCGCGCTATGGGCTTAGCATGGCTTCCAAGAAGCCTTGGATATCTAGGCCGTCGGCCGTGCAGTCGCCGTTCAGATCGGAAGCGATCACGCGGTCGGCTTCGTCATCCAGGCCGAGGAGAACGTCCACGAACATCGCGAGGTCGGTCGCCTCCACATCGCCCGTGTTGTCGAGGTCGCCGGGGACCTCGGGTTCAGGCCGCTCGTACCAGAACGCGACGGAGGTCCACTCGGACCCGACCTGGGCATATTGGTTTTCGATCTTGACCTCAATCGAATCGCAGAAGGGAATCCGGTCCGCGATGTACCAGCGGTACTGATCGGCTCGGGCGTAGTTAACACCTTCCTCGCGGTGGACATACAAGATGCCGCTGAGCGGGCGCGTGGCCGACTGCGGCATGGAGCCTTCAGGCTCGTCCTCCTGGATCCCGACCCAGTTGTAGTAGTATCCACCGTTGTAGGCGTCCTCCAGGCCGGTGCCGTAGAGAACGTCCGTTCCGTCCACCGTGATGATCTCATCACCCTCCAACATCCAGAAGCTGTAGCTTGATTGCTCCACAAAAAGGAAACTTCCGACATAGTGCCCGCGGCCTGGCACTGAGAGAATCGGGTGGTACACTTGGCCAGAGCTTCGGTAGTCCGTGAATGCATGCACTTTCAGATAGCACATGGAAGGGCCTACCGAAACCGGATCATACTCAACCAGCGCGGAATCGATCGAGATTGCCGTGGCGGAGGTGTTGTGCAGTAGGATCGATACCGCTTGTCGGAAAGGCATCGGCCAGTAGCAGTAGAAACCGTCCGGCGAATCGGTGCCGATCGGCAGACTCTTGTAGGTCGCCCGCTGGTTGCCCGCCCCGAAGAACTGTGCTACGGGCATATCAATCGCGGGCGTCGATTCGCCGTCGTAGGTCACGACGAGGCGTAATGCACTCAGTTCGTCGTCGGTGGCGGCATTCATCAGCAGATTGAGGCGGCGGACGACGCCCGGTCCGGCCAAGTCGATCAGGGTCAGGTCCCCGTCCGGCGGAATCGACGTCGCGGGCGTCCATTCGGAGGTGGCGACGGGACTGTTTTCGGCTGGGTGCTGACCAACGTCGGCGAACATGGCAACGGTTGCTGTGCGGGTGGCCTGTTGCTCCGGAGAAAGCGTGCCGGTATATGAAGTCACCGGCGTGCCAGGGGGTAATGTTGCGTAGGTGTATTGGTAGTAATGTGGATGCGACGGCTGGTTGTTTGTCTCTATCTCCAGTGACTCGGCGAAGAAGATCGGCTCGTAGCACACCTGCCCGCCGGCACACGTGTCCACGAACGGCGCGGAGAAATACGCGAACCCCTCATCGAAGATGACGTCGCTGGTCGTGTCAATCCGCGGAGTCGCTTCGCCATCGAAGTACATACGCACGACGTGGTTGCGAACGGCAGTTCGATGCGGCATCCAGAAACGATAGATGACGCCTGGACCTTCGATGGTCTTGGCCGTCACAACCAGCTCCTCCTCGATGAAGCCCTCCGGCCATTCGTATTGGTTGTAGTCCTGATTCCCGCCGGATCGATCGTAACTCGATGCCAGACCTGCCCGCTCGCCCGGATGAAGCCGGGCCCAGCCGGCCCAATCGACATACACACCGTATCCGACATCCGCCGAGGTTGGCGAAGCCGCTGCCGCGAACGCACACGCGATGAAAACAGTGGTCCAGTTTCTAGCTAACATGGAAAAACCTCAAGGCGCCGGCGGCGTTCGAAGAGCACACAAGGATGGAAAGCCGAGTCCACACGACTCCCCCACTATCAGACTATCAAGAAACGCTTTCGAGTTAAACAGTAGGACTTGTGGTGCATCACAAGGATGTGGGCAGACGCGTCCGAGTTGAAACCAGAATCCATTCCCCATGCGCAAGGTTTGCCGGAATCCTGCACACTACCCACGCCACAGGCCTGCCGTCATCATCCTCAATCGGATGAACGAAGGGGATTGTCCAGAATGCGCGGGACTGCGAAGGGCTCTCGGCACGACGGGGGCCAGTACACACAGCGGCGAAAAAAGAAGGCCCGTTCCTTCGCGCCTGCATGGGCGAACAGACTCTCGCCGATGTAGTTGTAATGAGCACGCTGCAAGCCAGCAGGACTTCCGCAGGACCGCCGGTCGGGCCGCCGATCGCCCCGTCGCCGAGAAGACTGGAGCAGGTCGCACCGGTGATGGACTATTGGTGCGGCTTTGGCCGGCAGACGCCCGTACCGAACGCCCTCACCATCGATCTGGAGGACTGGCCCATTTCAGTGCTCGGGCCGCATCACGCCGTCACAGGCCGAGTCGTCGAGAACACCAAGCGATGTCTGCAAATTCTCCAGTGGCATAATGTCAAGGCCACGTTCTTCGTGCTCACGCGCGTCGCACGAGAGTATGGAGGTTTGATTCGGGAAGTCCACGCCGCCGGGCACGAAATCGCCTCGCACGGCCACGGCCACGAACTACTGACGAACATCAGCCCGGAGCGCTTCGAGCAGGACGTCCGAACGAGCGTCGAAATCCTCACTGACCTTGTCGGCGAACGCCCGATCGGATACCGCGCGCCTGCCTTCAGCATCGTCGAATCCACACGCTGGGCGGGTCCGATCCTGGCTGATCTTGGTTTCAAGTATAGTTCGAGTGTCTTTCCGATTCGCCACAAGCGTTATGGCATCGCAACCGCGCCGAGGCACATCCATCGTTGGCAGGATTGCCCGCTGATTGAGTGTCCGCCGGCCACGTTGCGATGTTTCGGTCGGAACTGGCCGATCGCCGGCGGCGGCTACTTCAGGCTCCTGCCAGGCCCCCTTGCCCGGCTTGCGATCCGTCGGCTCAACCGTGGGGCGATGCCCGCCATCATCTACATGCACCCGTACGAGCTGGATGTCGGCGGCATCAGGTTTCATCGGTCTCAGGGCATCAAAGTTTCGGCAACCCGGGGGGTGGGGCAAGGGCTGTTCCGCGGCCGCATCGAGAAACGACTGCATCGGCTCCTCGAGTCCTTTCATTTCTCGACGATGCGAGATCTTCTCCGGTACGCCGTCTGACCTCCGCCGCACGATTCGTGATCGCGCCCCACGACGCCGGTCTACTTCCGAAGCTGGGACATTTCACGTTTGCCCGTGGTGCCGACGTTCCGACGACAAGACTCACCGGCGAGACGCCGGCGCCACACTCAATCGTTGACTGCTTTGAGCGGGCTCCTCGTTGTCTCCGCGCAGCCGTCTTGCTACCATTGCGTTCCGGACGATATGCGAGTTAGCGCAGTACTCATCCTGACTTCTTGCGGGCTGTTGTGCATGAGCTGCAAACCGCCTCCCAAAACCGCCGCGCCCGGCAGCCCCGGGCGACCGCCGACCGCCGCGCTCGACGAGTCCTGGTGGACCGGGCTTTGCGACCTGGGCTGGGAGGATCGCGTGGGGCGAGACTTGGGGCTTTGGGTCTCGGTCGCGAGACAGGAGCTACTCGGCGTGCGGGACGGGCGAATCGTCTTTCGCCATCCGTGTTCGACCGCCGAAAAGGGCGTCGGTAATTGCCGGGACTCATTCCAAACGCCGCTGGGATGGCACGCAGTCAAAGAGCGTTACGGCGACGACCTGCCGCTCGGTGCGATCTTCAAGGAACGCAAGTACACGAAGAAGACCTGGCGACCCGACACCCCGACCAGAGACGATCTCATCCTGACGCGTATCATGTGGCTGCGAGGCCTGGAGCCCGGCCTCAACTCGGGCAAGGGCGTTGATTCACATGCCCGGTACATCTACATTCACGGCACGCCTGAAGAGGACAAGCTCGGCACGCCGGCCTCCATGGGCTGCATCCGCTTGTCGAATCAAGCGGTCGCGGACGTGTTTGACCGGACCGTCGCCGGCACGCGCGTGCTCATCACCGAATGGTGAGTCCGGAGCCGCCCCTGAGGCACACCATCAGCCTCTTGTGGCGCCGCCGACTTGGCTGGTTGGAAACGGAATTGCGTTGCCGCTAGGATACGGGCCGTTGGCAGTCCGGGCAGCGACGCTGTTGCACCGCCGACCCGGTTCACAGAACCCGCAAAATCACGCGGGAGAACGACGGAGAACCATATGAAAGCCCATGAGTATCAAGCGCGTCTGCTTCTACAGAATGCCGGAGCCCCCGTACCCGAGTTCGAGGTAATCGATTCGGTCGATGGTTTCGATGCCGCCGTGGCGAAACTCGGCGGAGGCACGCTTGTGCTCAAGGCCCAGGTGCACGCCGGCGGCCGCGGCAAGGCCGGCTACGTCGTCATCAGTGACGACCGTGCCAAGCTCAAGGAAGACGCCAAGCGCATGCTGTCCGTTCCCATGGTCTCGAAGCAGACCGGACCCGAGGGCATCAAGGTCAAGAAGCTGCTCCTCGCGCGCGCGGTCGATATCGAAAAGGAATACTACGTCGGGATGGTCATCGACCGGGCCGCCGGTTGCCCCGTGATGATGGTCTCCAAGGAGGGCGGCGTCGAGATCGAAGAGGTTGCCGCCAAGAACCCCGACGCGATCATCAAAGAGTGGATCCACCCGCACCTCGGCATCCTGCCATATCAACTCCGTGGGCTCACCACCGCGCTGGGGCTTACCGGCGATGCTGCCAAAGGCGCGGCGAAGACCATGTCCGCGCTGGCCCAGGTGTTCATCGCCAAGGATTGCAGCCTCGCTGAGATCAACCCGCTCGTTCTCACGAAGAGCAACGGCGAACCGGGCCGGATTCTTGCCATCGACGCGAAGTTCAACTTTGACGACAACGCCCTGTTTCGCCACCCGGACGTGAAAGAGATGTTCGACCCCGCGGCGGAGAACGCGAACGAGCTTCGCGCGGCCGCCCACGATCTCAGCTATATCGCCCTGGACGGCAACATCGGCTGCCTCGTCAACGGCGCGGGCCTCGCCATGAGCACGATGGATATCATCAAGCTCTACGGCGGCGAGCCGGCGAATTTCCTCGATGTCGGCGGCGGCGTTACGGAAGACGCCGCCATCGAGGCGTTCCGCATCATCCTCTCGGATGAAAAGGTCAAGGGCATCCTCGTCAACATCTTCGGCGGCATCGCCAAGTGCGACGTCATCGCCGCGGCCCTGATCGCCGCCGCCAAGGAAGTCGGGTTCAAGGTGCCGGTCGTCGTTCGGCTGGAAGGCACGAACGTCGAGAAGGCCCGCGAGATGCTGAAGAAGGCGAACCTCGACGCCCTCATCCCGGCCGACGACCTGACCGACGCGGCGAAGAAAGTGTGCGCTGCAGTGGTCTAGAGACTATCTCCGAGTTGTGTGGCACAGGCGTCTCGGCTGTGAAGGCATGTCGGGCGGGTATTGCCCACCAATCCCGCTGGCTCTCGCCTGTCCGCAGGCGGGGCCGACCTTACCAGGAGAACATCGCGATGCTTGAAGAGCGGGTTTTTCTCGATCGATCACAGACGCCCACCGGCGAGGATCTGGCCGGGGCACTCGGGCGCGTCAAGACCCATTGGGACAAACTGACGACCTATGCGATGAAGGAGAACCCGGACGCCAAGCCGGAGTGGAAGTTCTACACCAAGAAGAGCGGCTGGACCTTTCTCCTGAGAGGCAAACGGCGCAACGTCTTCTATCTGACTCCGTTGACAAAGTGCTTCTGGGTCGGCTTCCTGTTCGCCGAGAAGACTGTCGACGCGGCCGAGCAGTCGGACCTTCCCGAACCAGTGCTCGAAATGATCCGGCAAGCTCCGAGGTATCCCGAGGGCCGCGGCATTCGCCTCACGGTCAGCAAGGCGGCGGATGTCAAGATCGCCAAGAAGCTCCTCAAGCTCAGGATGGTGCACTGACCGAGATTGAGCGGTAGTAATCCGCAGGAGTCAACTCGGTCTCCCGCTTTGCATGCGCGCAGCGCACGCCTTATACTCCCGACGACGAACTGAGCATTCCGCTACGGCGGCTAGAAGGCGAGTCGTCTTGGACATCACATTACTTTGCGTGGGCGACGTTGTGGGGCGACCGGGGCGGACCGTCCTGGCTCAGGCCGTGCCGGCGCTTGTTGAAGAGCACGGGATCGACTGCGTCATCGTCAACGCCGAAAACGCCGCGGCCGGTTCGGGCCTCACCGAGGGCCTGTACGCGAAGCTGCTCCGCCAGGGTGTGGACCTCATGACCATGGGCGACCACATCTATCGCCGCGCGGACATCGTGCCCCTCTTGGCCAAGGCCGATCAGATCGTGCGGCCGGCGAACTACCCGATCGAGTCCGTCGGGCGGGAGTACGCGGTCCACGAGACTAAACAGGGCGTGCGGGTGGCCGTCATCTCGCTGATGGGGCGGCTGTACATGCGGCCCCCGTGCGATTGTCCCTTTCATGCGGTCGATCGGGTGCTGAGGAAGATCCCGGACGACGTGAGCGTCGTCGCCGTGGACATGCACGCTGAGGCCACAAGCGAAAAGATCGCCATGGGGTGGTATCTGGACGGTCGTGTCAGCGTGGTGTTTGGCACGCACACGCATGTTCAGACCGCGGACGAGCGCGTCCTTCCCGGCGGCACCGCGTACATCACGGACCTCGGGATGACCGGCCCCCTACGATGGCGTGCTGGGTCGCCGGAAGGACCGTGTGCTCAAGGCGCTCACGACGGGCATGCCGACGCCGTTCGACGTGGCCACCGAGGACGTGCGGATCTGCGGAGTCGTCGTGCGCGTGGACGGCGGCACGGGACGGGCGTCCCACATCGAGCGCATCTGTGTGGACGGCCACGCATCGCCTGTCTAGTCAGGATTTCGCGATGTGTCGGATTGAGACTTATTCGCCGGATTACCAGTTGGGCATCATCGCCGCGGTCCGCGCCGTTCACGACGAATACGGCTTCACGTGGGAGGCCGACGGCTATCATCGCGATTTCTACGAGATCGAGGACCACTACATCGCCGGTGGCGGGATGTTCTGGTCCATGCTGTCGGGCGACCGTGTGATCGGCTGCGTCGGCGTCCTCCTGCACGGCGAGTGGTGTGAGCTGCATAGGATGTACCTTTTGCCGGAGTATCGCGGCCGCGGACGGGGACGTCGGCTGCTGGAGACGGCGATGGCCTTCGGGCAAGAGCGAGGTTGTCGCCGGATGCGGGCATGGAGTGACGTCAAGCTGACACTCGCGCACAAGCTGTATCTGAAGCTCGGATTCGTGCAAGAGGGTCAGCGAATCTGCAATGATCCCGACCAAGCCCGTGAGTACGGCTTCTGGAAGGACCCGCTGTGAATGGGCCGCGTGGATCATCTTCCCGTCCGCCCTTTGATCCGGGCCGTGCGCGCGGCGCGGCCGACCAGGGAACGCTCTTCTCGCCAACACAGCCCGGCGAGCGGTCCGGCAAACAGCAAGCCAACGGGCCGACCACGCTGACCGTCTCGCAGCTCACGCGCCTCGTGAAGGGCGCAATCAACCGCGAGTTCCCGAACGACATCCGCGTCGTCGGCGAATTGTCGAACCTCTCCCGGCCCGCGGGCGGTCATCTGTACTTCACCCTCAAGGACCCATCGAGCGAGGTCCGCTGCGTCCTGTGGCGGTCGTCGGCCGGCTCGCTGAAGTTCACACCGGTCGACGGCCTGGAGGTCGTGGCGACGGGCTCGCTCGATGTCTACGAACCGCGCGGGCAATACCAGTTCTACGTTCGCCGCATGGAGCCGCGGGGCGTGGGGGCGCTGGAGGTCGCGTTTCGGCGGCTCAAGGAGCGCCTCGAAAAAGAGGGGCTCTTCGATCCGGCCAGGAAGCGGCCCATCCCGAGGTTTGCGCGGTGCGTGGCCGTGGTCACGAGCGAGACCGGCGCGGCGATCCGCGACATCCTGCAAACCATCTCGCGGCGATTCCCTTGCCTCCGCGTGCTCGTTTACGGCGTGCGCGTTCAGGGCGATGGGGCGGCGGAGGAAATCGCCGACGCAATCCGGCGGATCAATGCCGCGCGAGATCGGTTGGGCGTCGACGTGCTCATTGTCGGCCGGGGCGGCGGCTCACTCGAAGACCTTTGGGCGTTCAACGAAGAGGCCGTCGCCCGGGCGATTTATGCGAGCGAGATTCCCGTCGTTAGCGCGGTTGGGCACGAGGTGGACTTTACTATCGCGGACTTCACGGCGGACGTCCGTGCCGCGACGCCGACGGCCGCGGCGGAACTCGTTGTGCCGGATCGGGCGGAACTTGCGGCGGATGTCGAGGCCCAGGCCCGGCGGCTTCGGCGGGGAGTCGCGCGGATGCTGGAGTCGGCCCGTTCGCGCCTCACGGTCATCGAACGGTACGAGTGGTTCCGCGATCCCGTCGGGCAGGTCCGGCGGCGCGGACAGGAGATCGACGAAGTCACCAGCCGGCTGCGACTCGTGATCGCAGGGGCTGTGGCGTCGCGCCGGTCGACCTTGCACGATGCGGAAGTCCGGCTCTCTCGCGTGCGGCCGGAAGCGGTCCTCGCCAAGCGCCGCGAACTGCTGAGCCGGACCGAGCACCGGCTGCGCTGGGCGCAGGGGCACTTCAGCCTCATCGCCGAGCGGCGGCTTCGTGGGATGCACGCCCGCCTCATGTCGGCCTCACCGGAGGCGCGCGTCGGGCAGGCGGCCGTGCTCGTCAAACAACTGACAGAGCGGTTGGCGATCGGGATCGCACGCACGCTGTCGGATCGCCGGCTGGCCCTGGCGACGCTCGACGCTCGACTTTTGGCGAGCGGGCACGAGAACATTCTACGGCGCGGCTTTACGATCACGCGTCGCAAGCGCGGCGGCAAGATTGTCCGCGCGTCCAGCGACGTGAAGACCGGCGACCGATTGGAGACGCAGACCGCTGACGGCCGGATCGCCAGCCGCGTGCTGGACGGCGAACAGGGCGAGTTGTTCGAGTGAGGGCTGTGCGGAGGAGCCCTGCCGGGTGCCATGCCTTCACGGTCCGCGGAAGCGGGACGGGTAGGCATGTTCGCCCTGCATTCAACATGCTTACCCGCGACGCTGTCGCGTGAAAGCATGGCACCCAGCGACATGCGGGAATGTCCCCGCCGGCCTGGGCCGGGGGCTCTTGGGTGTTGTTCTGAGGAGATGACACACATGACGAAAGAGAAGCTGAGCTTTGAGAAGGCAATGGTGCGGCTGGAGAAGATTGTCTCCTCGATTGAAGAGGGCAAGGTCGGGCTCGAAGACTCGATCACGCAGTGTGAAGAAGGCATGTCCCTGATCCGTCAGTGCCGCCAGGTCCTGGCCGAATCGGAGCTGAAGATCCAAAGGCTCCAGGCCGACGGGCCAAGCGGCGTCGAAGCCACCGACGCGAAAGACCTGCCAGGTACGTAGCAGGAACGTGGCGGTCGACGCCTGGCCTGCAGGGCTGCCCCGTGGCGGCCGATGCCAAGATCGGTTGGGACACGCGAGACGCCGGCGCCACAGACACCGGGGGGCGACGCTGCGATCCGCACCAGGATTTCACCGGAAAAAGTGGAATTTGCCGGCATTTGCCGGAATTTGTTTGGCGGTCGGGGCGTGTTCGCGGCATTGTTGCCTCTCGCACCTCCCAAGGGAGATGGGTCGCCCGACCACGGGTCAACAAGTTGACCCATGCCACCCCGCGGATTCTCCCCACGACACCGGGTCTCGCAACTTTTTTTGTTTCTTCTTGCCGGTGGGGGCGAGCTTGTGTTTTTCATACCCGTGTTGCTCTGAGTTTACAGCAGAAAAAAGTGGCATTGCCCGCAAACGCCCGCAAACTCTTTGGACCTCGGAGTCGTTTGTTTGGGTGCGATTGCATCGGGTCCGTTAGAGAGTCGTGTTCAGCGCTTCTGGTTTTTGGTGCTTCTTTCTGTTTGGCGAAAAAGGAGATACGCCCGGGACGCACGCTGCGCGGCTGTCAGCGTTCAGCAATCAGCCTTCAGGGTTCAGCGATCGGCATTCAGCCCTTCGGGTTTGGCGCAAACCGCGCTGCGGACTGACTTTAGGAGCCGCCAGGTCGGTCATTGCGGCTGGCCCCGATTCCGGGTTGCATTTGGACAGGAGTTATGGCATTATGGCGGGCAACGTTTCTAAGTGAACGGCCCGTTGCGGAGGGGAGCGTCGCTTCGGCAAACAGCGTCGGTCCCCTACCGCGTGGCCAATAAACGCGAAAGGACCGACCCATGTACACACGCCGACCGCGCCGCTACCTCTGTGTCCTTTTCACACTCACCACGGTCATAGCCGCAAACGCCCTGGGAACCGGCCTCGCAGCGGCCGATGCAATCACCCAGATCATCGACGAGACCGGCGATGGCGTGGGCAACGTCCTTAATTCTGCTCGCGGCATCGGCGTGGACGCCGCGGGCAACGCCTACGTGACGGGATTCAACAGCGACAACGCCTTCAAGATCACGCCCACTGGGGTCATCACCCAGATCATCGACGTGGTCGGTGACGACGTGGGCAATGGCCTTGACTCTCCTTTAGGCATCGCCGCCGACACCGCAGGCAATGTCTACGTGACGGGAGGCAACAGCCACAATGCCTTCAGAATCACGCCCGCCGAGGTCATCACCCAGATCATCGACGCAACCGGCGACGGCGCGGGCAATGGCCTTGACTCTCCTTTAGGCATCGCCGCCCACACTGCGGGCAATGTCTACGTGACGGGTTTCACGAGCGAGAATGCCTTCAAGATCACGCCCGGCGGGCTCATTACAGAGATCATCGACGCTTCCGGCGACGGCGCTGGCAATGGCCTTGCTGGTGCTCGCGTCATCGCCCTGGATGCCGGGGGCAACACCTACATGACGGGAGAGTCAAGCGACAACGCTTTCAAGATCTCGCCCACCGGGGTCATTACTGAAATCATCGACGCGACCGGCGACGGCGCGGGTAATGGCTGTGATGGTCCTGAAGGCATCGCGGTGGACGCCGCGAGCGACGTTTACGTGGCATGCTGCAACAGCGATAACGCCTTCAGGATCACGCCCGCCGGAGTCATCACCGAGATCATCGACTCGACTGGCGACGGCGCGGGCAATGGCTGTGATGGTCCTCGCGGCGTAGCCGTGGATGCCGCAGGCAATGTCTACGTGACGTGTTTCAACAGCGACAACGCCTTCAAGATCACGCCCGTCGGGGTCATCACCGAGATCATCGACGAGGCCGGCGACGGCGCGGGCAATGGCCTTGATGGTCCTCGCGGCGTAGCCGTGGACGCCGCGGGCAACGCCTACGTGACGGGAGAGGTCAGCGACAACGCCTTCAAGGTCACGCTGGATGAGGACGACGATGGCGTCGCCAACGAGGTCGACGTCTGCCCCAACACGCCGGCCGGCTTGCCCGTCGATTGCGAGGGCCGACCGCTGCGCGACTGCAACGGCGACTGCCTATTCGATGGCGACGATATTCAGTGCATCGTTGATGAGTTGCTCAATCAGTGAGATTGGTGCATCCGGGGGGCACCTTGCAGAGTTCATCGAGTGACCGGAGAGTCGGGGCGCGTGGGACCACCGGCGAGATGCCGGTGCCACAACACATGGTCGTTGTCGGCCACGGTGTGTGTATTCGTCGTCGGCCACGGGGGGCCGGCGCTACGGCTACGTCAATCCGAGGATGTATGCATTCCAGCCGGGGGAGTTTTCGGCTTTCTTGCAGAGCCGGTAGACGCCGTTGCCTTCGCCGTCTTTGTCGGTGCCTTCCCAATAGACTTCGGTGGATTTGAAGCCGGCGGCGAGGAGGGCGTCCTGGATGGAGCCGAGGGTCCATAGCCGCCAATCGTAGGTGAAGGCCTTGCGCAGCATTGTGCGGTCGGGAAACTTGAAGTGGATGTGGCAGACTGTGTGATCGTTGATCGGGTTGTAGGCTGCCTGGTCCCAGATGTAGGTGAACCCTTCGTACTTGGTTTCCTCCTCCATGACTTCCGGTGCTTCGGTGCCGCCGTAGGCGTCGAGGATGAAGATGCCCTGCGGCAGGAGCGAGGCCTTTACCGTCCTGAAGTAGGCGACGAGTTCGGGGAAGGTCTTGAAGATGAAGTAGCTGAAGTTGAATGCGCCGACGACGTGGACCTTGGGCTTGGTGACGTTCAGGACGTTGTCGTGGATGATGTGGACCCGCTGGGCGGCATCGGGTTTGAGTTGGCTGAGGTTGTGCTTGCGCCCCCAGTCGATCGTGGGCTTGTGCAGGTCGATGCCGTAGGCGTGGTTGTCTTTGTGCTTCTTGACCCACGAGCACGAGATGAGAAAGGTGCCGCAGAAATCCTCTCGAAAGAGCGTGGCGTGCCTGCCGTGGTGGTTGTGATAGACGCGGTCTGCGAAGGCGACTTCGGCGTCGGGGGACTGGACTGAGATTTGATAGAGCACGTGCTTGTCGGCGGTCTTGGCGGTGTACTTTGGCGGCATGGATTCTCCGTTCTGATGACCGAATAGTGCCGGAATCCGTCCCCCACCCCTGGAAGGGGCGGGGCACCCAGCTTACGAGCCGCGGACTTCAGTTCGCGCGGTTGTTCCCAGCATGATGGCGCCCGCTTCTTCGGACGGCCGCGCGGGCTGAAGCCCGCGGCTCTTCTGCCCGAGAACGAACTGGCGCTGTCATGCTAAAGCGGCTTCACGTAAATGTTCACCTTGTGGTCGTCGATGTCGGCCGTCGTCGGGGCGACGCCGGGAATCTCCTGATTGAGCAGACTCTGCGCAAGCGTCTCGCCGCGGATGTACTCCGCGAACGCGTTCACCACCCGTCGGATCTCATCGTTGCCAACCACGGCGAGGTCGATCCGCTGCTCGTATCGCAGATCAAGCTGCTTGCGTGCCTGCTGAATCTGGTTGATCAGGTCCCGTGCGATCCCCTCGTCCGCGAGTTCCGGCGTAATGTGCGTATCCAGTGCCAGGATGCCGCAGCCAGGGATGCGCTCAGCCGAGAATCCCTCCTTTGCGTGCAACTCGACCAATACCTCGTCTGCGGACAACTCTACGGATTGGCCGTCAACAGTGACCGCGCACCGTCCATCCTGCTCGATCGCCTTGACGAGGGACTCCACGTCGCCGTGTTTCGCCAGTGCCGCCTTTATCTTCGGCGCGAGCTTGCCGTGCTTGGGCCCGATCTTCTTGAAGTCCGGCTTGAGCTCATATTCGACGTACTTGTCGATCTCGGCGGACGACACGTAGTCGATCCGTTTGATGTTCAACTCCTGCCGGATAATCTCGTCGCAGGCCTGGATGACGTCGGGCTGTCTGTGGCACAGCTCGATACATGCCAGCGGCTGGCGGACTCGAATCTGGGCCGCGCTCCGCGCCGCGCGGCCGCAGGAGACGAGTTGTCGCACCGTCGTCGCCTGGGCGTTGAGGTTCTCGTCGACACGGGATTCGATGTCCGGTTTGTTTCGTTCGGAGATCGGGTAGTCGCAGAGATGCACGCTCTGCGGCGCGTCGGGATCGTGTGTTCGTACGAGGTTCTGGTACATCGACTCCGCGAGGAAAGGCGTGAACGGCGCGAGCAGCTTCGAGAGTGTGACCAGGCATTCGTGCAGCGTGGCATAGGCCGACTTCTTGTCGTCGTCCATGCCCGGCTTCCAGAACCGTTCGCGGCTCCGTCGGACGTACCAGTTCGACAGGGCATCGACGAATCGAATCATCGCCTTGGCGGCGTTGAAATTGTCGTAGGCCTCCATTCGTTCGTACACGCTCAGGCAGCACTGGGCGAGTTCGCTGAGGATCCAGCGGTCGATGTCGGCCCGTGCATCGGCGGTCGGTTGCTGCTGAGGGGACCACTTGTCGATGTTGGCGTAGATGACGAAGAAGCTGTAGCAGTTGTAGAACCGGATGAGGAACTCTCGCTGGCCCTCGGCGATCGTCGATTCCTGGAAGCGGATGGATGTCCAGGGCGTCTGGCCGCTGAAGAAGAGCCAGCGCATGGCGTCGGCCCCTTCGTGGTCGAAGATGTAGGTGGGCTCTTTGTAGTTCTTCTTGGACTTCGACATCTTCTGGCCGTCTTCGCCCATAAGGAGGCCGAGCACGATGCAGTTTTGAAAGGGGTGGGCGACGGTCGCGGGCAAAGCGCAGCGGAGCTTGTCCCGCGCAATGCCGTTGGGACCGAAGAGCATCACGCTGATCGCCGTGAGTGAATAGAACCAGCCGCGCGTCTGGTCGAGGGCTTCGGAGATGAAGTCGGCCGGGAACTGGCCGTCGAACATCTCGGCGTTTTGGTGTGGCCACCCCCACTGGGCGAATGGCATCGAGCCGGCGTCGAACCAGCAATCGATGACCTCGGGCACGCGCTGCATCCGGCCGGTCTGATCAGAGCCGCGCGCGTCAGCAAGCGGTCCTTGATCAATTGCGGCGGCCCGCTGTGATCGAGCACTGACCGCTCCCTCACGGTCGCGGCTCTGATCTGTTTGACTCTGATTGGCACACTTCGGACAGTCATACGTAATCGCGTCGATATACGGCTTGTGCACCTTCAGGTGGTCACTCAGGTCGGGACTTTGCCGTTTGGCGGCCCCCCAAACGTCGAGTCCTTCGACACCGGGCTTTGAGACGAGATTGTCGTAGGAATCGATCGCTTCCGTATGCGAGCAGCTCTCGCACACCCAAATGGGCAGCGGCGTGCCCCAGTAGCGCTCGCGCGAAAGGGCCCAGTCAACGTTCGACTCCAGGAACTTGCCGAACCGTCCGGCCTTGATGTGGTCGGGCAACCAGTTGATCCGTTGGTTGTTGGCGAGCATGTCCTCCTTGAATTCCGTCGTCCGGACAAACCAACTCCTTCGCGGATACTGAATCAGCGGGTCGTCTTCCGCCCGCCAGCAGAACGGGTAGTCGTGCCGGTATTGCTCCTGGAGAACGAGGACGCCGCGTTCCTTCATGTCTTTGCAGAGGTCCTTGTCGCAGTCCTTGACCCAGCGGCCTTTGTACTTTTCGCAGAAAGCTCTGCGAGCAGCGCTCTCATTGAACAGTGGCTTGTAGTCTTGGAAGTCAAACTTCCCATTCGCACCAATGGGACACAACAACGGGATCGACTTCTCCCCGGCAAAAGGATAGTTCTCGCGTTTCAGAAGCTCGAAATCTACCTCTCCGAATGCGGGGGCCTCGTGGACTAGCCCGGTCCCGCTCTCAAGCGTGACGAAATCGCCGTGTACGACTCGCCACGCAACGTAACGCTTTGGAATCGTCTCACCCTTCAGGACTCCCTTTGCCTCACTCCATGGCTTGAGATAAGGTGCAGGAAATGTGCCGGGAGGGGGCGGTTCGTGATCGTAGTGCGCGACCATCTCTGGCGGTGGGACCATGTCGTAGTAGAGTTCGCGGAACGGCGGTACATAACGCTTACCGCCGAGGTCGGCACCTTGGCAGGTCCCGATGTCTATCAAGGCCTTGCCATACTTCAGCAACTTTCCTTTTAGTGAAGACAGTAGGTCTCTCGCAACTACTATTACTTCAGGCTTGTCCTCGAAGACAGGATTCTTGCCAGTGGATCCGTCTTTGATTTTCCCAAAGGCCGCTAGGGAGTATGCGATGTCTCGGTGAACTGCCACAAACGTATTCGATGGAAGTGTCCAAGGTGTTGTAGTCCATACGAGAAGACTTGCAGTGGTCTCCTTAGAGACACCGAGCTGCGAAGCTCTCGATAGATCGACATGCTGAAACGGAAGCCCGTCGACGAGTCGACACTTCACGTAAACAGAAGGCTCATCCACTTCGCGGTATCCCTGGCCGACCTCGCCAGCGGAGAGGGCGGTGCCGCCTTGTGCCCACCACCAGACGATCTTGTGTCCCTGGTAGAGCTTGCCCGCGTCGAAGAGCGTTTTGAGCGCCCACCACACCGACTCGACGTAGCTCTGGTGATAGGTGACGTAGGCCTCTTCC
>JBDRKQ010000159.1:0-49196 GCA_043813895.1 Planctomycetota bacterium | reverse complement strand
TCCGGCCAGCAGCGGCCGGTAGTGCGTGAGTCTTGGCCAGAATGGGTCGAACTCGTCAACGCGACATCGCTGGCCAGTCAGGTAAGACAGCAGGTGTGCGTCGAGTATCTCCGCGCACGCGGGATCGATGCCTCTGGCCGTCACGGCGTTTGCTAGGGCTCTCAGCGGGTGGGGCCTCCCAAGCTGGGAGTACATCGCGATCTGGCCGCCCCCCCACGCAATGCAAGCGCAGAGCGGGGCGACGCGAGCAGCGAACCGGAACTTCCGGCTGACAAACACGGCGGCGAGCAGGCCGGGCAGGAAGGCCCACAAAGGCACCAGGTAGCGAATGGTGGTGAAGTTGAAGGAGCAACTGCCGATCACGTACAAGGCCATCATGCCGCAGAGCCCCAGCACAAGAAGGAGGGCGGGCGGATGCCGTCGTGCCCTGAGGCTGAGCATGTCCGCCAGTTGCCCACGGTACTGCGAGATGAAGACAATGAGCGACGTCAGCAGGGCGCCTAGAACCAGCCAGTTTGCGGCGATGACTGCCGCCGAGGTCTCGATGTTCAGAAGCGAGACGGGAGATGCTCGACCGACCGTAACAAGCTGGAGGTAAGGCCGGACATCGGCCGCGAGCAAGAGCGGCAAGCCTCGAATCAGGTAGTGCATGGCGTCGCCGGCCATCCAAAGCGGTTTGAAACCGAGTGGGACCGACGAATCCATGCATCGCAAACCCAGGGCGGCCTGCACTGCGTACAGTGCCGCCGGCGTGGCGCCGATCAAAGCGCCTGCGATCATGAGTCCGTTCGTACGCAGGAGGTTCCGCGCGCGTGAGAACAGCCGGGTCCTGAGCGCCGCGAAGATCGCCACGGCGACTGCGGCGCTGCCGAGCAGGACGGCCGCGATCGGCTCAGGCAAAAGTCCTAACAGGAGTTGATGATGCACCTTGCCATCGGCAACCCAGACGGCCCAGGCGGCGTTCAGGGCGAGTATTGCGAGGACCACCAGCGCCGGCAGCGTCATGACGCCGGTCGCACGGACGACTCTTCGTAGCGTCGCCCCCCCGCGGCCGACGGCGGGTTCGCGAAGGATCGCAGCGAGTGGACGACTCAGCAAGGCGTGAGCGATGATCGGCAGGACGAAAACCACGATCGTCGGATTGATCCAAAGTCCCGATCCGACCAGCACGCCGAAGGCGAAGCGCTGCGCCGATCGCCCCCGTTGCGGCAGGGGCGGGACGAACCACTCCGTATAGGCCCAAAGCAAGGCGGAGCCCCATAGCAGAATCTCGATATACCCGCCCCGGGCGGAGACCGACCACTGTGTGAAGACCGGCGCGGAGGCCAGGAGCACGAGTGCTCCGAGCAGACCGCCGCTACGTCCGAACCAGCGCGTCAACATCAGGTACTGCACAACGGCCAGAAGTGCGAGGAAGCAGGTCGGACCGAATCGCAGCGCGTGGATGGGATCTTCAAAGAGGAAGGAGAAGCCGGCGATCACGTAGGCCTCTAGCGCGCCCATGTACCGCTGGCCGTAGAAGTAGATCGGGAACCGTTCGCCGGCGGCGATGTCCTGTGCCATCAGGCCGACGATCGCTTCATCAGAATGGAGCAGCGTCTCGCCTCGGAGAATGAACGGGGTGCGGACCAGCATCGCCGTCAGCAGAATGACAGCCGCAATCGCGAGATCGAGGCGACTTATCGGGTGTCGCCGCCAATCGCCCGTGTCTGTGGGTTTGTGGTAGGTCGTGAGGGCGACCAATTCATCCGTCACACGGCAAGGGTCGGCGCTGAGTGGACAGCATTGCGCCACGCCGGCAGCAGGGCGAGACGGATTCGGGATTACCGATCCAGGGCTTCGTGCGGGAGACGGAGAAGGGATGTCGCCCTGCGGCGGAACCTCGCCCGATGCTCGCATCTATACCCCCCCATACTTGTTGATCAGAGCCGCGCGCGTCAGCAAGCGGTCAGCGCACGCACGCACGCGCGGCCCTCTGGACTCGAACGGGAACCGACTCCCTTACGGTCGCGGCTCTGCTCATTACGTTCCCCCCATGGCCACCAAGCCCGAAGACGCCGCTCCCGGGTTTTAACTCTTCGGCGTGCGGACTCGTCGACGTCTCGACTTCTTGGCGTTTTGCTTTTTCGGCGTTTCGGCTTTTCCGAAACTACATCTTGCCGCTTCGCCAGATGGCGATGACCAGCCAGATGGCCATCATGCCGGTCAGGGCGTAGCCGATGAAGCCGAGGTACCGGATCGGAAAACCAAGCAGCGCCACCTCGGCCTCGGCGCTCATGCTGAGGAGCATCGAGCTCCCGACGATGGTCGACGCCATGAGGACCGAGAATGCGAGCCGATTGCTGGACCGATCGAGTTCACTAGCGAGATAATCGAGATTCTCGTGCTTGATGTTGATCTGAAACTGGCCGCGTCCGATACCGCGCATCAAATCACGGATCAGGCGCGGGGCGTCCCGTAATATGCTGGCGATGTGCCAGGTGGACATGCCGGCGATCCGCAAGAGCCGCCGCGGGGAGATCTGCTCGCGTATCAGCTTGGAGAGCTTCGGCTGAATCAGGGTGACGAGGTTCATCTCCGGATCGAGCTGGAGCACGACGCCGGAGACCGTCGCCAGGGCTTTGAACGTGGTGACGAAGTCTCGCGGGAGGATCACGTCGTTCCGCCGAACCGTCTCGAGCAGTTCGGCGAAGATCGTGCCCAGGTCCATTCGCTTCAGCGGCAGGCCGTAGTACTTGTCCAGGAGTTTGGACAGGTCGCGGCTGAGTGCCATCCGGTCGGTTTCTTGTCCCAGCGCGCCAAGATCGGCGAGGATGTCGACGATGACCTCGGTCTCCCGCTTGATTGCGGCGACGATGCCGATGACGAGGTGACCCTTCGTATCGTCGCTGATTTGGCCGACCATCCCGAAGTCGAAGAGTGTGATGCCCTCTGGCGGGCGGATCAGCAGATTGCCGGGGTGCGGGTCGGCGTGGAACAGGCCGAGTTCGAAGAACTGTTCGAGAAAGCACTCCGACAGGTTGCGGGCGAGTTTGGCACGGTCGCAGCGGCCGTCCTCCTTGCCGATGACGTCTCGCAGGTGAAGCCCATCCATGTACTCGAGCGTCAGCGCGCTCGTGCCGGTCAGGTCCCATCTCACCTGGGGCGTGGCGATATTGGGGTCGTCCTTGAAAGCCTCATGAAACCGCGATGTTGCCGCCGCCTCGTTGATGAAATCGAGTTCGCTGCGAATCGTCTGGGCGAACTCGTCGATCAGCATCTTCGGGTGATACGGCCTCAGTTCCGGAAAGAGCGACTCGGCGCGATCGGCCATCCATTGCAGCACATAGATGTCGAGCTGGATCACATGGTCGATGCCGGGACGCTTGACCTTCACCACGACCTGCTGCCCGTCCGTGGTTACGGCGCGATGCACCTGCCCGATGGAACCGCTGGCGAACGGCTTATCGGTGAACTCGCGGAAGGCCTCGTCGACCGAAACGCCGGTATCCTCGTTGAAGATGCGGCGCGCCTGCTCCGGCGGAAACGGCGTTACGTCGTCCTGCAATCGTTCGAGGGCGGATTGGATTTGGACGGGCAAGATGTCCGGCCGCGTTGACGCGATCTGGCCGAGCTTCACGAATGTCGGGCCAAGTTCCTCACAAACGCGGACGAGCCTGTTGCCGATAGCTTCGAGCGGGTGGATTTCGTGCTCCTCGGCGGACGGCTTGCCCCGCCGGAACCAGTCCATGGACGGAAGGTACCGGCCCAGTTGCAGGCGGTCGACAAAGTGACCGAATCCGTGCTTCGACAGCACCTGCGCGATCACCCGGAGGCGTGCGAATGTTCGAACGGTCTTGGGCAGCGTGGCGAGCGACATACAGGCGGTTCCGTTGCGGCGGTCGAGACGGATGAGGGCATCCACGGTCCACGGCGTCAATCCGGCACTCTCGATCTTACATCGAGCGTCCTCAGTTTGGTATTCACTTTCGACCAGGTCTTATTGCAGAACCTTCCAGAGAGAATGACGTCCCTCATGCGGCGGGATGGACCAAACGCCCGGGGCGGGCATAATGGCCGGCGGAGGCACGGGCGACGCGTCCGTGCTTTAGGCATGGGAGTAACGAGTCTGCATGGTACGTGTGTTCTCTTCGACTGTGGCCTGGCTGTCCAATTGGCGACGGTTCTGCGCCTTGATGACACTCATCTTCATCGTCCGCGGCGTGTTCGTCATGTCCGTTCTCCCACCGTTTGAGGGTTGGGATGAGTACCAGCACCTGGCGTACATCGCCTACCTTGCGGAGGAGGGCCGTGCGCCGGTCCTCGGCGAGGGGAATGATGTGCCCCGCTCGCTCTACCCCGCGCTGGTCCGCTACCCCCACTGCGACGCCTGCATCGATCAGATCGGCCGCGTTGGCGCGCTGGATTACGACGCGTACTGGGAATCCAGAAGCCCGCCCCATGTGCGAGAGGATGCCCCCCGCGTGCTGCTCTATCAGGCTCAGCAGGCGCCGCTTTACTACTGGTTGGCTACGCCTGCGTACCGTCTTCTCTCGGGCGAAGACAACACACTCGCGCTCATGACCCTCCTGCGCGGCGTGAACCTCCTCTTCGGCGCGGCGGCCGTGCTCGTTGTACTCCTTGCCCTTGGCAAGCTTCTGCGGACCGGACCGCACCGCTACGTGATCGGGCTGCTGATCGCGCTCCAGCCGCTCTTCCTGCTGAACTGCATCCGCGTCGCCAATGACGCCCTCGCGGTGTTGCTGGGGACCGTCACCGTTGTGATTCTGCTGCTCCTTTCCGACCGGCGATACTGGCTCGGCGTGACCCTCGGCGGCCTTCTCCTCGGATTGGCAATACTTGCCAAGACGATCAACCTCGCCTTGATCCCGTTCGTTGTGTTCGTGTTTGCGTCGCTCTTGTGGAAACGACGTATCACCTCGCGGCGTGCCGTCTTGGGCCTGGGGCTGGTGTTCGGCCTGGCTGTAGCCGTTACCTTTCCATACTTCCATTTCAATCTGACGCACTTCGGGATGCTCACGCCCCTGCAGGAATCCGTCACAAACCGTGACGCGGGCAAGGACATCGGCGACTTGGTCCAGGCGGTCCTCGATACCGAATGGTGGGACAAGTTCCGGCCGCGGTATTTCCGTCACAGCCTGTGGTACGGAGCATGGAGCGCGCTGCGGTTGCCAGGCTTCCTCGCCACCTGCTATGAGTACAACCTCTACTTGGCGGTGTTGGGCTTTGCCCTGGTGCTGAAGCCCCACACTCGCCGCGAGCGATTGCTCTTTGAAGAACCGGCCGCGTTGTGGCGCGTCGTGATTCTCTGTGTGGGAGTCGCGGCCGCGCTGGCTTTCCATGCCGTGCAGGCGAGGATGGCACTGGGGTATTTCGCGACCAACGCCTGGTACGCAGCGGTCACCTTCCCGTGGCTCTTGTGTCTCTACTATCAGGGCCTTGCCCTCTATCCCGGAAAGTGGATTGCCAGGCTCCTCGCAACGGAACTGCTGCTGCTCTCCCTGTTCGCGGAGATCTATGGGGTGCTCGGGGTGATGGTGCCGGCCTACGCGGGCGTCGGCTGGGGCGCCCTCGCACGAGCGCACCTTGCGGCCATTCACCTGCCCGGCTGCGGCCCCGGCTTGACAATCCCGGCGGCGATCATGACCTGCCTGCTGACCGCTTTCGCCGTGGCGGTGTGGATCGATCGGGATCAAAGGGCGGCAGGGCCGATGGATCAGTAAGTGCCGGTCAAGTTTCTTCCGAATATGACAACGCTAAGTCGTTCATCGGCAGACGAGCCGCGGGCTTCAGCCCGCGCGGCCCTCCTACAACAACCGGTCCTCGCGCCGGGAACAACCGCGCGGACTGAAGTCCGCGGCTCGTCCAACGCATTCCAGCACTGTCATACTAACCAGCCAACGCCCCAGATCAGAGCCGCGCGTGTCAGCAAGCGGTCAGCGTTCCACCTTGTGGGGGATCAGCACACAGGTTATCCCCGTCGGCCACGGGGGGCCGACGCTACAGCGAAGCATGCACTCTCAACACTAAAATGCTCTAGGACGATTACCGACTTCCTTACGGTTGCGGCTCCGCTTCGCAACTCGTCTTCCTCGTCGGCTACGGGGGGGCGACGCTACTTGCGGAACCCTGTTGAATCGAGGGACGATCCCCGACCCTCTTCGTCCACCTCCTCGACCTCCACAGGCGGCAGCGAGAGAACGCGGAAGAGGCAGTAGCTCATCAGCACGAAGACGGAGCCCACTGAGAGGATCATGACTGTCCAGCCGGCCGCGGTCATGGTTCACCCTCCATCGGTTGCACGGGGAACGCGGGGATGTCGTCGTCGATGCCGGCGTACCGCCCTTCTCGAATCCATCGCTTGCCGGCCAGGTTAACCAACAGCCACAGGAACACGAGCACTCCGGCAACGAACAGAACGGAGGTCAAGGCGACGGGGCTTTCCATCAGGGACTTGACGTAATCCGGCACGTTGTAGATGCAGAACAGGACGAAAATCACAAACAGGTACAACGGCGAGACGAACTTGAGCATGATCTGGACGAACCACGGGACGCGAATGTTTGCCCCATGATGCACCTCGATATGCCCGCGCCGGATACCGAAGACCCACCCGTACATCACTGTTTGGAGCAAAGCGAGTACAAAGATCAGCACGTTCGCGGTCCAGAAGTCGAAGGTGTCGAGGGCGAGCATGTCCTTCGAGAAGAAGACGACAAACCCGCAACCGAGCAGCGAGATCATCCCGAGAAACGTCGCCGAGGCACGGCGCTTGAGATTGAAGCCCTCCTCGAAGAAGGCAATGACCGGCTGGAGCATCGACAGACTGCTGGTGATCGCCGCAAGGAACAGCATGAAGAACCAGAGGAAGCCGAAGATCCGCCCCATCGGCATCACGGCGAACACGTTGGGCAGCGCGTTGAACCCCAGCCCGAACGTGCCGAAGGTTCCCACGCCGGCGCCGAGGAAGATAAAGGCCGCCGGCAGCGTGATGAGGCCGCCGAGGCAGATTTCGAAGAACTCGTTCATGCTCGCCGCGGTCAGCCCGCTGAGCGCCACGTCGTCGTGCTTTCGCATGTAGCTCGAGTAGTTCAGGATAATCCCGAAGCCCACCGACAGGCTGAAGAATATCTGGCTCGCCGCCGCGAGCCACGTCTTCGGGTCTCGCAACTTCTCCATGTCCGGGTTCCACATGAAACCCAGCCCCCCGACAACGGATTGTCCCGGCTTGTCGGGATACGGGGCATCGAGCGTCAGGACCCGAACCAGCACGCACAAAGCACAAACAACCATGACCGGCATGGCCACCTTGCAGAAGCTCTCGATACCCTTGCTGACCCCCCGATAGATCAACACGAAGTTCAGCACGAAGGCGATCAGTAGGAACACCAACAGCCCCCGGCCGCCCGGCTCGAACAGCGCGCCGTTTTCATTCGCGCCGACCAGTCGCGCAAAGAAGCTCGAATACTCCTCCGTACTCTCCCCCAACATCAGGTCCTTGTTCAGGTATGCCCATGCGTAGGCGAGGCACCACCCCTCGATCACGAGGTAGTACATGTAGATCACGAGGGGGACCAGCACGCCGATCCCGCCGAAATACTTGGAGAAGCGGTTTCGCCAGATCGCGCTGTAGATGCCCGGTGCGGAGTTAAACCCGCGGATGCCCGCGTACCGCCCCATCGTCCATTCCGCCCAGCACAGCGGGATGCCGATGACGAGCATAGAGATAAAGTACGGCAGCATGAACGCCCCGCCGCCGTTTTGTGCCGCCTGCCCCGGGAAGCGAACGAAGTTGCCCAGCCCGACGGCCGAGCCTGCCACTGCCAGTATCACGCCAATTCGCGAACCCCAGTGCTCTCGCTTCACGGACAACGCCTCCGGGTGTCGAGTTCGTTCAGCCCGATTCACAGGATGCGGCAGATACCCGTGTGCCGTCAAGGCCTATTTGGTTGTTGCGCGCCTATCAGGATGTGTGCCGGTCGTCGTGTCCGGGGAGCACCGGCGTCTCGCCGGCAGGATCACAGGCGGGACGCCTGTGCTACATGCCACACTCAGATTGCGGCCGGAGGTCGCGCCGTGTGGCCAGATTCATCGCAGGTAGGCCAACACGGCCGCCACGATCGCCGCGACCGCGGCGATGCCGGACAGGACGAGTGCAAGAGTGCCGCGCGTCGCGAGCCGTTTACTCTGCTCCGTGACGTGTTCGCGCAGCGCTTCGTGACGCGCGACGCGATCGTCCGCCACGTGTTGAATCGCGGCGGAGGCCGACTTGGCAGCCTCGCAACTGGCGCTGACCCGCTGCTCCAGCGAGCCGACGGATTCCGCCATTTGCTGCTGTCGGTCCGCGAGGTCCGAGCAGACCTCCCCTAACTGTGCGACTGCCTGACTCAACTGGGCCAGGTGCGATTTCAAACCGTCCAACTCGCGCGCCGTGCGGGAGACTTCGTCGGCGGTCGCGGCTGTCCGGTCGTCAAACACGGAGATTCGCTGCTCGATGTTGCTGATGGCTTCGACCTGTGCCGTAACGATCTCCAACAGCTTGTCGGACGTCTCTCGCAGGCCTAGGGTCTGTTCGCTGACGGCGTCGATCTTCCCCTCCAACGCCGTCGCCGCCTCCTGCCGCCTCGCCGCTTCGGCCGCGGTTGCGTAAGTCTCGCGGGCAATTTCGGACAGAATCTCGTGGACGCGGTGCAGGAAAGCGTTCAACTCGTCAACCTTGGTGGACAGGCCCACCCTGGTATCGTCGAGCCCGGCCGACGGGTCGGTCGGCTTTGAGCTACGGCACGTGTCCACGTCACGAGGGTCCGTCCCGGGATCGGGAAACGCCTGTTCCGCCACGATGTCCTCGTTCGCGGATGGCGCCGGATGATCCGCACACGCGTGCGTTGCGACCGGTTCCGATTGGCCGCCAGCGACATCCGTCGGAGTCGACGAATCGGTCACCTCCGGCTCCTCACCGCGAAGCGACGCTACGAACTTGGCCCACCATGCACTCATCGAAACCGCCCCCGTGCGTATTTCACCATTCCATGCTATGGATCGAATGAGGTCCGGTCAATGCCCGGCTTGGGAGCGGGCGCGACCTGGAAGAGAGGGCTCGTCGTGGAGCCTTTTCGCGGTTACAATTCCGGCATTGGACGCGGTCCCCAGGCATGATGGTTGAGGGGTTACCTCGCCTGTTTCGGCGGGGCGACGCCGCGACTCACCCGACAGGAAGAGGAAATGACGGACCAGCCGGACGCAGTGCAAGAGCCAGAGGGTTTCAAGAACCTGCCCATCGTGGATGAGATGCAGGATTCGTACTTGCGCTACGCGATGAGCGTGATTGTCGCACGCGCCTTGCCGGACGTCCGCGATGGGCTCAAGCCTTCGCAACGCCGGATCCTCGCTGCGATGCACGACCTGAAGCTTGGCCCCCGCACACCACACCGCAAGTGCGCAAAGATCTCGGGCGACACCACCGGAAACTACCACCCCCACGGCGACTCAGTCGTGTACCCGACGCTCGTGCGATTGGCCCAGCCGTTCGCCATGCGTTACCCGCTCATCGACGGCCAGGGCAACTTTGGCTCGATCGACGGCGACCCACCCGCGGCCATGCGGTACACCGAGGCCCGCATGGCGCCGCCCGCCCCTGAGATGCTCGATGACATCGACAAGCAGACCGTCGACTTCGTGCCCAACTACGACGAGACGCGCGAAGAGCCCACCGTGTTGCCTGCGAAATTCCCCAACCTCCTCGTCAACGGCAGCCAGGGGATTGCCGTGGGCATGGCGACGAGCCTGCCGCCGCACAACATCGGGGAGATCTGTGACGCGCTCGTGGCACTGATCGCCGATCCCGACATTACCGTCGAGCAACTGCTGGAGATCGTACCGGGTCCGGACTTCCCCACGGGCGGCATTATCTGCGGCCGGCAGGGGATTCGGGACGCTTACGCCACCGGACGAGGTTCCCTCACGGTGCGGGCCAGGACGCACATCGAGGAGATGAAGGGCGGCCGCAAGCGGATCGTTGTGGATGAGATTCCGTACAATATTCTCAAGAACACCATCACCGAGCGGATCGCGACCGGCGTAAAGGAAGGGCGGCTGAGCCAAGTTAGTGACGTCCGGGACGAGTCGGACCGCAAGAACCCGATCCGCCTGATCATCGAGTGCAAGAGCGGCGTCAGCGAAGAGGTGGTCCTGAACAAGCTGTACACGCACACGCCGCTCCAGTCGCATTACACGATTATCAACATCGCGCTGGTCGGGAAGCAGCCCCGGACGCTGTCGCTGAAGCAGCTCATGGAGCACTACCTCGACCATCGCAAGGACGTGCTCACGCGGCGGACGCGCTTTCTCCTCCGCAAGGCACGACATCGCGCACACATCCTCGAAGGCCTGATCCTCGCCCTGGGTGATATCGACGCGATCATTGCACTGATCAGGTCCTCCGAGAATCCGGAGGATGCCAAAGGCAGGCTTGTTGACAGACCTCTGCGCATGGTGGAGGCCGCCACCCTGGCGAGCCTGCTGCCGGATGAGTTCGTCCGGCGCGCCACTGCTTGCGATCAGCACCTGACCGCCGTGCAGGCCGGCGCGATTCTGGCTATGCAGTTGCAGCGGCTGACCGGGTTGGAGGTTGAGAAGCTCGCCGGCGAGTACTCCGCGCTCGTAGAGGAGATAGCGGGCTATCAGGCCATCCTGGCGGACCCTGCGCTGGTGCTCGACATCATCCGCGAAGACCTCTACGAGATGAAGGCCAAGTACGCCGACAAGCGGCGCACCGAGATCACCGGCGCCGTCGGTGAGTTTATCATGGAGGACCTGATTGAAGACCGCCCGATGATGGTGACGATCTCGCACGAAGGTTACATCAAGCGCGTTTCGCCCGATGTGTATCGACGCCAGGGCCGTGGGGGTCGCGGCGTCCGCGGCAGTGACACGAAAACGGGCGACTTCATTGAGGACCTCTTCGCGGCGAGCACACACGACCATCTGCTCTTCTTCACCAGTCGCGGACGCGTTTATTGGCTGAAGGTGTACGATATCCCTGAAATGGCCAGGACAGCCCGCGGACGATCGATCGCCAACCTCCTGAAAATGGGCGACAACGAGCACACCCGAGCCGTCCTCCGCGTCTCCGCCTTCGAGGAGAAATTCGTCTTCTTTGCAACCGCCAAGGGTACCGTCAAGAAGACGGCCCTCGGCGCATTCTCGCGGCCCCGGCCGAGCGGAATCATCGCCATCGGGCTTGACCCGGACGACTCCCTGATCAACGTCGAATTGAGCGAGGAGGATGACCAGGTCGTTCTCGGAACACGCCAGGGCATTGCGATCCGCTTCGATCAGGGGGGCGTCCGGGCCATGGGCCGAACCGCCGCGGGCGTCAAGGGTATCACGCTCAAACGCGACGACCGCGTGGTGGACATGGCCGTCATCCGGCCGGGAATGAGCCTGCTGACCGTCTGCGAAAACGGCTTCGGCAAGCGGACCGACATCGATGAATATCGCTTCCAGAAACGCGGCGGCGGCGGTGTGATCAACATCCGCACCACTGATCGCAACGGCGAAGTCGTCGCTCTCCGAGCCGTCCGTGATGAGGACGAGTTGATGCTGATCACCTCCAAGGGCATCATGCTCCGCACCGCGATCTCGCAGACCCGAGAAATAGGCCGGGCCACACAAGGCGTCCGGCTCATCCGGCTGGACGAAGGCGACAAGGTCGTGTCGGTCGCCCGAATAGCCGAGGATGAAAAACCCGACCAGACGACGGACAACGCCCTTTCGGCCATGGAGGAGGGAAATCCCGACGAAGCCGCGACGGTTGTTTCGGAGATTGAGCCGGAGACGCCCGGCGAGATCGAGTCCCCGGGAGGCGACCAGGAGAACGGCCCACAATAGCCCGCCGCCGGCGTCCACGTCCCTGCCCGTCCCGGTGTTTTCGAGGTCACCGCGTGAAACCTCGAGCTCGGTTCTTGATGTCTTCGTTCGAAGAAGGTTCGAAAAGAAGTGTGATGAAGCTCGGAATGTTGGCTGCCCAGGCAGCCGGGCGGGTGGCGGACCTGTTGATGCCCCGGCAATGCGCCGCCTGTGATCGCCCCATCGAGTATGAGGCCGGGGATCTGTGTGTCGAATGCTGGCGCGATCTTGCGACTGTCGTCGGCGGCCCCTGTTGCCGGACGTGCGGAGACGACCGCGTCGAGTACCTTCTGAAGGACCGTCAATGCACGCGATGCAGGTTGAAACAACACGGACTTCGCTTTCACGGCTTCGCGAGAGTGGGTCGGTATGACGCCGCCCTCAAGTCCCTGGTGTTGCGGTTCAAGCATCGCGTCGTCCTCGACCGGCTGCTGGGCCGTCTGCTCGCTGACGCCGTTCGTGGGCAGTTTGACCCCGGTGAGGTAGATATGTGGGTTCCTGTTCCGGCGCACTGGCGCCGGCGGCTGGCTGTCGGCTATCAGCCCACCCATCTTCTTTCGCGGGCGGCGGCTGCCGCATGGCATGGGCGCGTCGAGCCGGCTCTTGTCGCCGGACGTTACGTCCCGCCGTTTCATCTCCAACCAGGCCTGTCGTCGCACGCGAGAACACAGGCGATCCGCGGGGCTTTCCGCGCTGCAAAAGGCTATCGCCTGGAAGGGAAGACGGTTTGCGTGGTAGACGACGTGACCACCACCGGGGCTACGCTCGCCGAAGCCCGTAGAGCCCTCATAAAGGGCGGTGTGGCTCGTCTTTTCGCCGCGGTTGTCGCGAAAGTTTCGCCCGATCCACCTGGCACGGAGGGGCTTGACCTCCGGCAGTTGCCCGATTACACTCCGGAGACTCCGGCGGAGTAGTTGCGCAACCACTTGCTGGACTGTATCTTACATGGCCCGGCCATTCCACGGTTGCGGACGGGGCTACCTCCGGCCCGATTCGCCGGCGCAGGGACGATCACGGAAAGTGGAGAGACGGACAATGCGGATTACTGTAACCGGTCGGCACAACGACGTGAGTGACAGACTTCAGACCTACGCCAGCGAGAAAGCCGGAAAGCTCGAACGGTATTACGATCGTGTGCAAAGCGTCGAAGTCATCTTCAGTGTGGAGGCGGGCAAGCATCAATGCGAGGTGCTCGCTACGGCCGGTCATCAGACCGTGTTCGTTGCGAAGGAAGAGAACGAAGATCCCTACGCCGCACTGGATGCGACCGTGAAGGATCTGGAGCGGCAGATTCGGAGGCACAAGGAGAGGTTCCGAAACCGAAAGCACCCGACCGGCCGGAGTGATCGGGAACCCCTCGGGGGGCCGTCCTCGGAAGATGACTCGGGTGACATGGAAACGGAAGGCGGAGCTTCATGAAGTTGGCCGATTTTGTTGTACGCGGAGCGATCGTTCCGGATCTCGAGGCGAAGGACCGCAACGGCGCCATCCGCGAGCTTGTTGCTTCGCTAGCTTCTTCGGATGCCCTTACGCCCGAGGACGCGGAAGCCATCGCCAGAGCGGTCATTCAGCGAGAGAACCAGGGGAGTACGGGCTTCGGCAAGGGCGTTGCAGTACCCCATGTGAAACATGCCAAGGTGCCGCGGATCATGACCGCCATCGGACGGAGCCCCGGTGGGCTTGACTTCGCCGCCTTGGACAGAGCTCCGGTCTACACGATCGTCCTGCTCCTCTCACCCCCCGACAACCCTGACGGACACCTTCAGGCAATGGAGAACATCTTCCGACATCTCCAGCGCGACAATTTCCGAAGGTTCCTGCGGCAGAGCGAGACTGCTGAAGCGATCATGGAGTTGATCGAGGAAGCGGACGAATCACCGGCAGTGTGAACGGATGGCCCGAGGCGCTTCTTCCCATGGGCTGCGACTTGGCAGCAGGATCGGGAAGCGGGGCCGTTCCATCCGGCACCGGACGCGGACCTGGATAATGTGATGGTCGGATCAAATGCAAGAGAGCCAAACACACGCCGAGATCGAGGTCACAATCTCGAACATACAGGGTCTGCACGCCAGGCCCGTGATGAGGTTCGTCGATCTCGCATCGCAGTTTGGCAGTGCGATCCGCGTGTGCAAAGACGGGCAAGAAGTCGACGGCAAGAGTCCCATGGAGATGATGCTCCTGGAGGCTACCCAAGGTGCCCGGCTGCGTCTCGTGGCCGATGGCGACGACGCATGTACTGCTCTCGAAGCACTCCGCGGTCTCATCGACGGCAAGTTCGGGGAGCCCTGAGCGTGCGATTCCAGGCTTTGGTGGCCGGGGCGTTCCCCCTGTTTTCCCAACCGGGCGATGCCGCCCGGGCGTGTGAACGCGTGCCACGTGTCGCTTCAGTCTGCACCTCAGAGGTGAATCCAGTCAGAGTTGACGAGTCGGGGAGGACGCCATGTCGCTGAAACGTGGCATCGGCGTCTCGTCGGGCGTGGTTGTCGGGAATGCCGCCGTCCTCGAAACCGAGGAGACGCGCGTTCAGCGTCGCATCGTTCCTCAATCGCTGGTCGAGCATGAACTGAAGCTGCTCGATCGGGCCTTCGAGTCCGCGCGAGCCGAGGTCTCCATGGAACGCGAGCAGTTCGCCGCGCGCGCCGGCGCGGAGCTGTCCGACATCTTCGGTTTCCACGAACGGTGGCTGGCAGACCCCAAACCTCACAAGGAGATTTCCTTCTCTATCGAGGCCAAGCTCTACAGCGCCGCGTACGCCGTGAGCGTCTTCATGCGGCGATACCGACGCCGCTTCCAGGAAATGGGAAGCCCGTATCTCCAGGAACGCGCCAAGGACGCCTTGGATATCGAGCGGCGGCTGCTTCATCACGTCAGCGGCGAAACGCGCCACGAACTCGAAGAGCTGGATGAGCCTGTCATCATTGTCGCCCACGACTTGACGCCGTCCCAACTCGTTGCGCTGGAGCGCACGAGACGCCTGTTGGGTTTCGCGACCGATTCCGGCGGTCCCACTTCGCACACCGCCATCATCGCGGCGGGCCTTGGCATCCCCGCTGTCGTCGGCCTCGAGGACATCACGACACTGGTCTCCGGCGGCGACACGCTCGTTGTGGACGGGTTGCACGGCGTGGTCGTGATCAATCCCGATGCAGCCCAGCAGGCGGAGTATGCAGCCCAGGCCGAACACCTTCGCGAGGTTCGTGAGACGCTCGATGAGCTGCGCGACCTGCGTGCCGAAACCACCGATGGAGAGACAATCGAACTGCTGGGCAACATCGAGTTTCCCTCCGAGGTCGAAGCCTGCCTCGAAAAGGGCGCCGCCGGCATTGGGTTGTTCCGTACCGAGTTTCTCTTTATGCAGGACGGCTCGCCACCGACCGAAGAAGAACAGTTTGAGGCCTATCGCGATGCCGTCCAAGCGGTCAACGGCAAGCCCCTGGTCATCCGCACCATGGATCTCGGCGGCGACAAGTGCAATCCGGACGGTTCCAGAGAGGCGGAGCGAAACCCATTCCTGGGATTGAGATCCATCCGTTACAGCCTCCAGCATCTGTCGCTCTTCAGGCCTCAGTTGCGGGCCATTGTCCGGGCCTCCGCATACGGCGACGTCCGCATCATGTTTCCGCTGATTTCCCGGATCATGGAGCTGCGCCAGGCCAAGTTCGTCGTCAGCCTCGTGATGGAAGAACTCGAAGAGGAGGGGTACGAGTTTGAGAATCCCCTTCCGGTCGGCGCCATGATCGAGACGCCCGCTGCGGCGATTTGCGCCCGAGAATTGGCCCGCGAGACCGACTTCATGAGCATCGGCACGAACGACCTGATCCAGTACACGCTCGCGGTCGATCGCACCAACGAGCGCGTGGCCCAGCTCTACACGCCGGCTGATCCCTCGATCCTCCGCCTGATACGCGGCGTGATCCGGGAAGGCCGCCGCGCGGGCGTGCCGGTAAGCCTCTGCGGGGAGATGGCGGGAGACCCGCTCTTCACTATCTTGTTGACAGGAATGGGGTTACGGACCTTGTCGATGGCGGCGAACAACGTGCCGCGGATCAAAAAGATCATCCGCAGCATCTCGATGGCCGATGCCGAACGTGTCAAACGCCGGGTTCTTTCGTTTGAGACTGAGCGGGAGGTGCTAAACTACCTGCGCGACGAGACGCGCAAGGTCTGGGGCGACATCTGAACTCCGCGTGGAGCGGGGCGCGAGACGGCAACACGAGAGTCCTCTGTGCTCTCCGGCGTGCCTTCTCGCCTCCTGCTTCGATGGCAGGGACGAGAAAACAACCCGACGGAGCGTGATGTTAGCGCGTCTGAAATCGGGAAGAACCTAATACTAGAGAGGGATCGCAGACGGATTGCGTAATCGTTTAGCGATTCGGTTTACGGTTGAGGGCGATCTACGATTCATTTCCCACCATGATGCACTGCGGCTTTTCAAGCGCGCGCTTGTGCGCGCCGAGATTCCGCTTCGCTTTTCTCAGGGGTTCAATCCTCAGCCCAAATTGAGGATTGCATTGCCCAGGCCTGTTGGCGTGGCCTCCTTGGATGAGTTGCTCCTGGTAGAATTGGCGTCGCAACATACCCCCTCCGACCTGCTCGAGCGACTTGCCGCGCAGTTGCCTTCGGGCATGACGATCAAGTCAGCCGAGCCGGTTGTCGACTCCGATCGATGCTTGCCTTCCGAGGCTCGCTACTCGGTCGAAATCGCTTCCGACTTGTGTGGAGCACTATCGAACCGCATCGCTGAATTCCTGGCCACGGATTCTCTCGTGGTCGAGCGGTCCGCGCCGAAGCTGCGGCGGACGAAGTCAATCGACGTTCGACAGTACGTCGGGACCGCTCGCCTCACAGGCAATTGCCTGACGTGGTTGCAGACGATTACGCCGGAAGGCACCGCGCGAGCAGCGGAAGTCCTCGAAGCCCTGGGGCTCACAGGTTCCGAATACCTGCATCGGCTGGTTAGAACAAGCGTTTCGTACCAGCCATGAACTCGGGAGCCTTCAACGACACCGTCCTCACAGCTGATCCCGGAGGCTACTACTGTGGCAGAAGAGAAGAAGCGGACCAAGACAGAGTCCGGCAAGAAAACATCTTCGCGACGCACCAAGAGTGCGGCCAAGAAGACGCGCGTTGTCTCTGGCGATGGCGCCGGCAAGCGGAAAACCAAGACGAGCACCAAAACCGAACCAAAGACCGAAGCGAAAGCCGAAGCCAAGACCAAGGCCAAACGCACTCGGCGCAAGCGTCCTGCCAAGCCGAAGGATGCCGAACCGAAGGGCGCCGAGCCTGCGGTTGTTCTCGCCGATGCGCCTTCCCGTGATTCCGGCTTCGGTGCGGGCATCCTCGATTTTCTGGAACCGCCGGAGGCGGTTCCGGCCGCGGCTGCGACCTCGGTAACCTCTGTGACGATCGGTGAGACAGGTCTGCGCGGCTTGTCCCCGGGTCCTGAGCCGCGGGAAGGACAGCCCGACAAGGCCGGGCCTCGGCGCAAGACGAAGAGAGGCAGGCGTGGCAGGAAATCAAAGAAACCTGCCCAAGCCGTAGAAACCTCGGTGGAGACGGTTGATGACAAACCTGGGGCTGAGCCCACGCTGCCAGTCGAGGACCACGAGAAGACCGCACGGAAGCCAAGGAAACGCAGGAGGGGCGGCCGGTCCAAGAAAGCGGATGAGGCAACCCACGCCGAGGCTGCCGGGCCGCCTGTTGCCCCCGAGCCGGCCCCGCCCTCGCATCTGGATGCCGGCATGGGATTCGCGGAGGGCCTGGACTTCGAGTCGCCGGATGAGCCTCTCAGAGATGAGCCGGCTACCGCCATTGCCGCACCGCCGCCCGCCCCGTCTTCGGAGCGAGGGGGACGAGAAAAGCCGGAGGCTGAGCCTGCGAAGCCCCCAAGAGTCAAGGGGAAGGCCTCTGCTGACAGCCGTGAGATGCTGATCAATGTTTCCGACGCGGACGAGTGTCGAATCGCTATGCTCTGCGAGGGGCGACTCGAGGAGTTGTACACTGAAAGAGCAACTGCGACTTCCAACGTCGGGAATATCTACAAGGGCCGCGTGACCAACGTCGAGTCTTCCATTCAAGCCGCCTTCGTGGACTTCGGGCTGTCTCTTCACGGGTTCCTTCACATCAGCGATCTGCACCCGAAGTACTTCCCCGAGAGCAAAGGCGAACCCGAACTCGTCGGCAAGAAAACGCCTCGGCGGCATCGCCCACCGATCCAGCACTGCCTCCGGCGCGGCGCCGAGATCATCGTGCAGGTCATCAAAGAGGGGATCGGCACCAAGGGACCGACGCTGTCTTCCTACATCTCTCTACCGGGCCGCTTCCTCGTCATGATGCCGGGGATGGAGCAGCTCGGTGTTTCGCGCAAGATCGAAGACGAAGACCAACGCAGAAAACTCCGCGATTCGCTCTCGCAGCTCGCCCTTCCCAAGGGTATGGGCTTCATCGTGCGGACGGCCGGCGTCGATCGCACAAAACGCGACTTGCAGCGCGACTTGAACTACCTCTCGCGGTTGTGGAAGAAGGTGGATGTGCGGATCAAGAACGAACCCGCCCCCGCGACTTTGTACAAAGAATCTGATCTGGTCATCAGGACAATCCGCGACGTCTACGATTCCAGCCTCAGCAAGATCATCGTGGACAGCAAGCCCGTGGCCGACAGGGTGAGGGAGTTCCTCTCGATTGCCAGTCCGCGGGCCCAGGATGTCGTTGAGCTGTACGACGGTCGCGAACCGATGTTCCACCGCTACGGCATCGAATCCGAAATCGACAAACTCCACTCACGCCATGTATCCCTGCCTTGCGGCGGGTCTCTCGTGATCGAGTCAACCGAAGCCCTGGTTGCCATCGATGTCAACTCGGGCCGGTTTCGCGTACCCGAGAACGCCGAGGAGACCGCGTACCGTGTGAATCTCGAAGCGGTCGACGAAATCGCCAGGCAACTCCGGCTCCGGGACCTCGGCGGCCTGATCATCTGCGACCTGATCGACATGAGCTTCGACAGACATCGCAGGGTGGTCGAGAAGAGGCTCGCCGACGCGCTCAAGAAGCACAAGGAACGCGCTGAGATCCTCCACATTTCGAGGTTTGGCATTCTCGAAATGACACGCCAACGCCAAAGACCCTCTTTCGCCAAGAGCATCTTTCAGGATTGCCAGCGATGTGGCGGGAGCGGGCGCGTCAAGACGGCCGAGTCCGCCGGTCTCGACGTTATGCGGCAAATCCGCTTGGCCAGCCACCGGGCCGGCGTGATCTGCGTCGACGTCGGGGTCTCCCCGCTTGTGGCCAGCGATCTCCTGAATCGTAAGCGGGCTCAACTGACCGACCTCGAGCGTGCAACCGGCCAGACCATCCGGATCCACGCGCGACCCGACCTCAATGTCGAGGCCGTTCAGATATCATGTGCCGACCGTCGGGGTCGTGAAGTGCCACAGGATGGTGATCACGCCACGCCTCACGGCGAGGCCGCCGGTCGCCTTGACGACGCCGCTGGAGACAAGAATCGTGACGACCGGTCGAAACAGCGAGCCGGCGCGAGCGATTCCAAGGGCGGCAGACGCAGACGTGGCGGGAGACGCCGTGGAAAGTAGGCGCCTGTTGTCGGCGTCGAGCGAGTTGCTGTCAGTATCTCTGGAGGTCTCATGCTCACCGGAAGACTCCCCTGCTTCAACAGGTGGAAGCGATGCCTGATTCCGGCTTCCTTCCTCTGCGGTATCTCCTTGTGCTTGGCGACCGGGTGTGGCGGCCCGACTTGGTACCTGGATGCCCGCTTTGCCCAACGGCTGGCCAAACAGGAAAACAAGCCGCTGCTTCTGTACTTCAAGGATTGGGACTCGAATCAGCACCGGGACATGCAAGAGAAGGTCTTCAAGAACGCCGAGGTCGTACGGGAGATGAAGACCACCATCAATGTCGAGCTCGAGTTCAACTGGGCCGGTACTTACGCTACGCAATACGATGTTCGCAAGTCCCACATGTGCGTGATGTGCGATCCGCAGAGCCGCGCCGTCGGGGAAGCGCTGTTCGTGAATCCCGTTCCGAAGCCGGAGGACTTTCTCCGCTGGCTGCGCCGTCAGAAGGAAATCGCCGTCCCGCCGAAGGAGGCGACTTCGACCCCAGTGTCTGCGGTGCCGGCGCCTCACCGGTGAACCCGCCACCTTTGGCGGGAGAGCCAAACGTAGCGCCTATCCCCTCGCGGCCGATGTCTGCCCATACCAGCCCGAAGCGCAAGCGAGCGTGCAATCGTGATGCCATCCCCCCGCGGTCGACCGGGGTATCGACCGCCACAGAAGAAACCAAGCTGCTCCAGGCGACTCGCTTACCGGGCTTTCCGCCGCGATTCGCCCCCGACGAGTGTTCACCGACCTGTTGGAAACTGAGTGAACACGGACCCATGCCTGCGGCACGTAACGGAGAACGCTTGCACGGCGGAGCCTGTCGGCTCCTGTCGCCCCTTCCTCGCTCCGTTGTTGATACGAATCCGGTCCGGTAAACGGCAGGCCGGCGAATTCACGTCCATTGGAACAGAGTGCGCGCATAACTCCTGGAATCTCCGCGAAGTATATCCGATGGTTTCTTATGTGCACGCCAGGCTGAAGGGAAAAACCATGCGCGACATCTTCCGGGACATCAAGCGGCTGCTTCGAGAAGAATCCGGCGCGACCGCGACCGAGTACGCGGTTATGGTCGCCTTGGTCATTATTGTCGTGATCGCCTCCATCGCGGCGGTAGGCACGAAAGTATCCGGCATGTACGTCGATTCGGAGCAAGGCTGGTAGACCGATGCGGCACGGCCCGCGAAGGCGGGCTCAAACGACAGCCGCCGGGGCCGCAGATCAGCAGTGGAAGCCCCCTCACGCAAAGGGCGGCGGCGCGGTAAACTGCCGCCCAGATGACACGACGAAGATCCAAGCGGACAACGAGCCGGCGGAGACCCGATGACCGAGCAGACCCTGTCGGGCAACCGTTCGGGCCGGCCGTAGATGCCCCGTGCGGTGAACGATTCCGGGCGCCCGCCAGACTTGTCGGCGCCCAGCCGAAGATTCAGGGATGGGTGGCGGTACTGGTTCTCGTGGGCTTGTCCCTGGCCGCGTGTTGTCTGATCTTTCCACCCGTCGGCTGGTGGTGGCTGGCCTATGTGTGCCTCGTGCCTTGGCTCGTCGCCGTATGCACGGCCCGCAAGGCGTGGTTCATCTACCTTGCCAGTTTCCTCTTTGGCCTCGGCTACTTCCTGATCAACGTGCATTGGCTCTACCCCGTGACCCCGCCGGGCTACATCGCACTATGTTGCTACTACGCCGTGTTCTTCCCGCTGGCGGCCTGGCCGGTCCGGCACATGTACACCCGGCACGGTGTGTCGATCGCGCTCTCGGCGCCGATCGTTTGGGTGGCGGCGGAGTATCTCCGATCGCTCACCGCGCTGGGGTTCCCCTGGGTGCTCCTGGGTCACAGTCAGTACGAGATTCTCACGATGATCCAGATCAGCGATCTGGTCGGGGCCTACGGGGTGAGCTTCGTTCTGGCGATGGTCAACGGCTGGATCACCGATCTGCTCATCCAACCGATCCTGATCTGGCGGACCGGTCAGGCCACGCGCCTGCCAATTGGCTCCCTGACGACCCTTCTCGTATTAGCAGGCACGTTGATCTACGGCAGCGCCCAGCGCTCGCAGCGACTCTTCGAGCCCGGTCCGAACGTCGCCATCGTCCAGCATGACTTCCCGATGTACGTCGACGGGCGGGGCGCCGACCGGGAGTACGTCTTTCAGGCCTACCTGGACCTGGCGAGGAAGGCCGCCCAAGAGAAGCCGGACCTCGTTGTGCTTCCCGAGACCATCGTCTCGGGCTATATGAACGACGAGTTCCTCACCGCGTCGCCGACCGATCTCGAGGAGATGCTGCGCCGCCGGTTTCCGCCCGGCTGCCAACTGGGCTACCTGACGCAGCTCCAGCGGTTCGGCCTGAGGATCCGCAGCGATTTCCAGCAATTGAGCGACGAGACAGGCGTGCCCATTGTCCTCGGCGCGCTTTCGATGGAGTGGCGTCCCACTGTCGTGCCGCAGCGCGTCGACGCCTACAACTCCGCCTTCCTGATAAAGCCTGGAGAGACCAAGCCCGTTGCACGGTACGACAAGATACACCTCGTGCTCTTCGGTGAATACGTCCCCTTCCGATACACGCATCGCTCCCTGTACGAGTGGCTGAACTCCCTGACACCGTGGGGACAGGGCGGCAACGAGTATTCGCTCGCGCCGGGTGACGAGTACGACGTCTTCGAGGTGGATGCGGTATCGCGCGGCATGCAGCGGTATCGGATGGCCGTCCCGATCTGTTATGAGGAGATCATGCCGTACATCACAAGGCGGTTCGTCAAGGGGGGTGGGGATCAGCACGGCAAGAAGAATATCGACCTCTTGCTCAGCATCAGCAACGACGGTTGGTTCCTGCACTCGTCCGAGTTGGAGCAGCACATGGCCGCAGCGGTGTTTCGGGCCGTGGAGAACCGAATTGCTGTGGTCCGGAGCGTCAATACGGGCGCGAGCGCCGTCATACACCCGAACGGCAGAATTCATTGTCGCGTGGAACTTCCGAACGAGAAGTTTGTCGTGCTGGATCGTGTCGCCGCCGCACTGCAGAAGATCGACGGAATCGCCGGCCGAATGCAGGCGGCTTCCGCTTCCGAACAGTCTTATCTCGCAGGGTGGGAAGAGATGATCTCCGTGATGACCGGCGATCTTCCCGCCGCGCTTGGCGCAGTCGGCCCCGGGATTGACTACGTGCAGGAACGTCTCGCGCGGAGGGTCAGCCGGCTGAATACTCCTGAACCCCGAGTCCGCTTCGACAGATTGAAGGAAGTTCGCACGCAGGCAACCGAAGATCTGGAGATGATCCGGCGATGGCGGGAGAAACCATGGACGGCTCCGGGTTATGCCGTCGTTCAGGTCATGTGCGACAATCGTCTGACGATCTACTCGCAGTGGGGCGATTGGTTCGCGATGGGCGCCTTGGCGCTTTCCGGCATGATGCTGCTCGATTGGCTCCTGCGTCGCATCTACAGGCTGGCCGCCCTAAACAAAGCGAAGGAAGGTGAAACGACATGATCCGCACATGTCCATCAGAACCGACCGGGCCTCGTCGTTGGCCGATGACCTGTCTGCTCCTGCTCCTGGCCGCAGGCTGCAACGTCTCCTCACTCCGCCGCGATCTTCCGCCGGAGGAATCGCTCGGTTTCCGAGCCGCCGCGATGGACGCACTCAAGAAGGCCGCATTCAGTGACGTCCCGAATACGCGCATACAGGCCCTGGAGGCATTCCAAGAGATCGGGACGAGAGAGGGCGTCGAGTGCCTCGGGATCAACATCACCAACCGTTTCGGCGATGTGACGGTCGAGAACTACACGGGGGTGACCTTTGCAGGGCTCATGGCCCTGGGCACCCTCCGAAACGCGGAGTTCATCGAGCAGATTCGCAACCGCGCCGAGGATCCGGATCCTCATGTCAAGATCGCCGCACTCTTCGCACTGCATCGCCTCGGCGACCAGCGTCGAACGGGCGAAATGGGCGACTACCTGCTGCACCATTCTGATGCGCGCGTGCGCGCCAACGCGGCGATCGCCATTGGGCGTCTCGGCGAGCCGAAGTCGGTGAAACTCCTACGCCGTGCCCTGCAACAAGAGGACAAGATCGCACCCAAAATACAGATTCTCGAAGCCCTTGCGATATACGGGGACGAACACGGGATCGAACGGCTGATCGCCTTTGCGTACGATCCCAGGCCGGACCTGGTCGCCTTGGCGCTCATGTGTCTGGCGGACGCGGAATGCCCGGCCGCGGAGAAACTTTTCCGCCTGCGGCTGACCTCCTCCGATTACCCCGAGACAAAACTGGCCGCCGCTCTTGGACTGGGCAAGCTCGGATCGGACGCCGGGCTGGACCTGGCCATTGCCTACCTGTATTTCAAGACGCCCGACAAGAGTCGCCCCGACGATCCACCGGAGCAGCAGATCTCTCGAGCCCGCGGCTTGGCCGCGTTGGCGCTGGAGGCAATCGGCAGCCCACTGGCGATTGGACCCCTCCGCGACGCGTTCGAAGCCGATGGACAATCCGAATATGTGCGGCTTGCCGCGGCACGCGCCGCCATCCGCATCATTGACCGCCGCCGCGGCCGATTGCCCTAGAAGGTGAACCCTTGCATTGGATCGCGTTTGCCATCCTGGTCTATGTCCTGACCTGCTTGCAGGCGGCGGTCGTGCCCTTTTTTGAGGTGCATACCATCAGGCCGGACCTGGTGCTGATCGTGGCAGTCTTCTATGCACTGTCCGCACGCACTTACGACGCATTGCTGGCTTGCTGGTTCATCGGCCTGGCGGTTGATCTTTCCGGCATCAGCTATCAGCATCACGCCAACGTCGGGATTCACGCGATCTCGCTGGGCCTGATCGCCCTGGCCATCGTCAAACTGCGGGCGTTCGTTTTCCGAGAGAGCGTTCTGACTCAGATAGTCGTCACGTTTGTCGCGAAGCTGCTCCTCGTTCTCCTCGTCGGGTTGCACATGCTCTACGTCGTCGATGACGGGGGCCGGCTCGGAGATGTCGCGGTTCGGGGCTTCTATGCGGCCGTCTACACCGCCGCCCTGGCGCCGTACGGCCACTGGTTCCTGAAACGCTTCCGCACGGCGCTCGGCATTGGAATGACACACCGCTTGCGTGTACGATAATCCATGAACCAACACGGCGAGCGCGACGAATAACTTGTATAGTGTCACACTCGTTCTTTAGTGTCACACTCGTTCTTTCGGGATACGGGTACGACAAAGTTCCACTTTGTCGCCACACGCGAGCAAAGAGGCTCTCTGCTCCACCCGTCGCTGGTGCGAGAATCTCTTCTCGCACCCACTTTGGCGGGAATCTTCTGCCGCACGCTCGCTGGATGGGAATCCTGCGAAGAGAGGTGCGAGATAGGAATCTCGCACCAGCAGTAGATCGGGATCTCGCACCAGCAGGAGCGTCGGCCCCCCGTGGCCGACGAGGAATACGGACCGACTACAACGACCGGCAGGGGCGCCGGCCGCTAGAGAGCCGAGGCGTCAGACGCCACAGGCGTCGCGAGGATCGACGCGTTATGTTCGAACGCCGCCTGAAAGTACTCTTGATACTGCCGGTCATCTTCGGCGGGATCATTATCGGCCGGCTGTATCAACTCCAGGTCGTCCATGGTGAGCAGTTCGCCGACTCTGCTGAAGCGGCGCTGATCTCCCCCAAACAGTTCCTCCCGCCCCTGAGGGGCCGGATTCTTGATAGATTCGGCAGGGTGCTCGTTTCCGATGAACCCGCCCACGACGTGACCGTCCACTACGGCGTGCTCAGCATGGACGAGGCGTATCTCGACCGACTCGCCAGCCGGATGCGACATTACGAACCTCAGTGGCGCACAACTTCGAATGCGGAACTCACTGCGGAGGTCAGACGGCGAATACGTGAGACCTGGACGACGCTGAGCGAAGCCGGCGGCGAGCCGCTCCGCACACTGCGCCGGCGTCGCGACGCGATCTGTGCGACCGTCGAACGCCTCCGCCGACACATTCACCGCGCGCGGCAGGCGAACGGGTTTGACGAGCCCATCGAGAAGCTGCGTTTGAAAGAAGAGTCACTCTACCATGCGATCCTCCGTGACGTGACCCCGGAGACGCGCACACGAATCGAGCTGGCCTTGGCCGGTCGGCCCTTCGTGCGAATCGAGCCGTCGGTGCGTCGCGTTTGGGCCGACGACGCCGATACGCTCAGCCATGTTCTCGGTCGGCTCGGCCAGGTTTCCGCCGAGGCCGTCAGGTCCGATCCGCTAAGAGATGATTGGCTGGCCTGCTACCGCGCGGGCGATCAGATGGGCGTTTCCGGCGCCGAGCGGCTGGGCGAGCGCATGCTCCGAGGCAAACGGGGATTCGAGGAACGCCTCCTCGACGGCAGCCTCAACGACCGTGCTTCGCCCTTCGACGGTCTCGACGTTCAACTGACACTCGATCTTGATCTTCAGCGTCGCGTTGCAGACATCCTCGGCGCCGCCGTCGCCGAACATCCGGACTCCACGGGCGGCAGTTGCGTTGTGATCGACGTCGAATCGCGGGAGATCCTGGCGCTCGTCAGCCTGCCTACGTACACACGCCATGGCTTGGCCGAGGATTTCGCCTCGCTGCGCGACGACGCCGCGCGGATACCGCTGCTGTTTCGTGCGGTGCAGGCCGAGTACCAGCCCGGTTCGATCTTGAAGCCCGTTGCGCTGCTCGCAGGCTTCGCCAACAACCTCGTCAATCCCATGGAGACGACCTTCTGTAGTGGGCACTTCATCGAAGGTTCCGACAAATGGCACTGCTGGACGCACTGGCGCCACATGCCCGGCCATGGGAACATGAATGCCGAGGACGCGATCAAGAACAGTTGCAACGTGTACTTCTACAGCCTCGGGCAGCGAATCGGCGCCAAGCGGTTGACGGATTTCTATCGCACCTTCGTGCGGGGCGAATCCGGCGAGGGCGAAGCGCAACAGAGCACGGAGCTGATCGAGGAGCGGCTCGGCCTCATCCCGACGCTCGCGTGGATGAGGGAGCACCGCAAACGCAGCTTCAGACCGGCGGACGGCCGAAACTACGCCATCGGCCAAGGGGAGATTCTGTTGACGCCCCTGCAAGCCGCAAACATGTTTGCCACGCTCGCCGAGGGCCACTACCGGGTTCCCACCCTGATCGCGAACGACGGACGCCTCCGGCCGGCGATCGGATTCGACGGTATCTCACAGGCCGCTTGGGACTTGGTGCGTCGCGGCGTGTATCGGTGCGTCAACGAGCAGGGCGGCACGGCGCAGAAGTACGCGCAGCTCGAGACGCTGGAGGTGTGCGGCAAGACGGGTAGCGCGCAGTGCGTGCCGCGGATCGTCGAGCGGCGATACACCTTCGAGATCGGCGAGCCGGGCGGAGCGGGTGAGGGCGGCGAGACACCGCGGCGTTCGGTCGTTGCGCCGACGGTGGAGGCCGCCCGGGAGATGCTCGATCTGCCGCGCGATGCGAAGTGTGTCGAGAAGAAGCCCGTCAGGAAGTTCCCCTTGCCCGATCCGAAAGACGGCAAGGTCCCGACCCATGCCTGGTTTGCCGGGTTCGCCCCTTACCACCATCCTACAATCGCCCTGGCCGTGGTCGTGGAATACGGCGGCAGCGGCGGTCGCACAGCGGGGCCTGTCGGGAAGGCCGTCTTCGAGGCACTGATGGAGAGCCCGCGGGGCTACTTGGGCTCCAGCGGCGGTTCACCTGCATCCGAGGCGGCGCGACGATGATTCGGTCGATTACGCGCATGGTGCCGCTGTTGGGGCTGATGGCGTTGATCGCCGCGCTGTCGCTCACCGCCGTCGGTTTGCTGGGCGTGTATGCCAGCGAAGCGGGCGGCGGCAGTCCTGCCACGCAGACCTTGCGGCAGTCCGCCTATCTGATGATCGGCCTTGCCGGGTTCCTGTTCGTTCAGATGGTGGGCTACCGGGAAATCGGCCGATGGGCGTATCCCCTTTTCGGTCTGATGCTCGTGTTGCTGGTGCTGCTCGTCGTGGCGAGAAAGGTGCCGATGGAGCCGCTGATCGAGGCGCGGCGGAACGCCTACCGCTGGATCACGCTCGGCCCGATCAGCTTCCAGGTCTCGGAGTACACCAAGGTCGTCTTCATCCTTGCGCTTGCCGCCTACTTGCGATACCGTACGAACTACCGCTCGCTGCTCGGGCTCTTCGGTCCGTTCGTGCTCACGCTGATCCCGTTGGGCCTGATTCTCAGGGAGCCCGACCTCGGCACGAGCATCCTCCTCCTGCCGACATTGTTCGTGATGCTGTTTGCCGCCGGCGCGAAGATCAAACACCTGCTCCTGATTGTGGCGCTCGGGTGCGCCGCGGCGCCGGCGTTTTACTTTTCACCTCTGATGAACCCTTATCAGCGTGCCCGAATCCAGTCGCTCTTTCAACAGAACGAGGGCGACGAACATTGGCGGCTCAATGCCGGCTATCAGTTGAACCAATCCAAGATCGCCCTCGGCAGCGGTGGTGTGCATGGACAGGGTTTTCGCGAGGGGGCCTTCTTCCGTCACGATCTGCTCCCGGAAGAGCACAACGACTTCATCTTCGCCGTCATCGGGCATCAGTGGGGCTTTGTCGGCTGCCTCTTCGTCCTGTTCTGCTACTTCATCATCGTCGCCGCAGGGCTGACGATCGCGTCCATCTCGACCGACGCCTTCGGACGCCTGCTCGCTGTGGGGGTCAGCGCGCTCATCTTTGCGCAGACGGTCATCAACGTCGGGATGACCATCGGGCTAATGCCAATCACAGGCATGTCGCTGCCGTTTGTCAGCATGGGGGGCAGCGGCCTCATCGCCAGCTACCTCGCCCTCGGCCTGCTCGCGAGCGTCGCCAAACGCCAGCCGCCGGACATCGGCCCCCGGCCGTTCGAGTTCGGGGATGAGGAAGATCAAGGCTGACACTCGAGAGGCCCGGGGCCTCCATCCGAGCCCCAAGCGCCAGCGCGGGGTTTTCATGGACAAGCCATTGGCTCTCGGACCCGCTCGCTTGCGCTCGGGGCTCGGATAGTCATGTTTGCTCGACATTCAACATGCTTACCCGCGACGTCGTCGCGTGAAAGCATGGCACGCGGCCTATCCGCTTCTCCGAAAACACGGGTCAACGAGTTGATCCATGCCAAGGTCAGTATCACACTGAGCATCAAGGCAAGAAAAAGGCCCCATTCTCCTTAGAAAACGGAGCCTTTTTCGCAACACCCCCACGGGGACTCGAACCCCGGTCTCCAGGATGAGAACCTGATATCCTAGGCCACTAGACGATGGGGGCCGGATAAACCCGTGACCGCTCGACGGCCTCGGGCAGACTTAAGAGGGACAGGTATTAGAAGCGGCAGGCGGTCGTTTGACAAGCCCGAAAAACCGCGCAGCCCCCCGCGCGGCCGGTCGGCGCCGCACTGCGGCGGACCGGGACGCCTGCGGCAACGTCGAGGAGGCGTAATGCACCTGCCCAGCCGCGATTGTCACGTCGGACGGTGGCCGATATACTCTCAAACCGGCGCTGCCACGGCGTAGGACCGAAGGGCGACAAGCCGCGTAGAGGCAAGGAGAAGCGATGCCGATCTTTGAGTTCCATTGCCCGGCCTGTGACCGGGACTTCGAGGAACTGGTGCCGTCGGCCGGTAGTACTCGGACCATGGCCTGCCCCGGGTGCGGCGGCAGGAAGGTCTCGCGGAAGATCAGCACCTTCGCGGCCCATTCCGCGCCGGCCCAACCCAAGTGTCAGATACCGAGCGCCTCCTGCGACCAGTGTTGCGGCGCCGGAGGCGAGTGCCCGTTCTAGAGCGGTGTCAGCGAGAACGTAGCGTCCGACCCCCGTGTCGGAACGTCGAGGACAGACGGTTTCCAGCGGCCGACAGGGGCGTCGGCCGCTACACGAGGATGCGACCTGCCGTAGCCGGACGGAGCGAAGGAGACGCATGGCCAGGCCCGATCCCGAGCCCATCGAGAGACCCCCCTCAACCGCCCTGGTCGCCATCTTCGCGTGGGTCCTCCCGGGGCTGGGGCACTGGTGGATCGGGCATCGCGCCCGCGGGGTGATCTTCTTCGTCGTCACGACCGTCACGTTTTGGGCCGGCATCGCCGTCGGCGGTGTTCGGGGTACGGTGACGACCGGCGAAAACGGAGCCTGGGTCGCCGCCCAGCTTTGCATGGGCCCCCAGGCGATCGTCGCCCTCCGCATCAGCGCGGAGTTGAAGAAGCGGCCTGATCAGGCTCTGCTCAAGGCCGATTGGCCCGCCTCAAACATTGGGGTGGTCTACGCGGGCATCGCCGGCCTGCTGAACCTGCTGATCATCGTGGACGTCCTCGCCAGAGCCGAAGCCCGTCGGGCAGCGGTCCTGGCCGCAAGACCCGCTCCGAAAGGAAAACGCTGACGTGGACCTCGACGCCCTGCAATCGATCTTCATCCGACCGATGCAGATCACCGGGATCAGCCGTCTCGCCATGCTGGCGCCGCTGTTGCTCAGCGTCAGCATCGTCTACAAGACCATCCGCTGTAGACGACTCGCTGCAATCCCGCTTGCGAGTCTGCTTTTGTCCGTTGTGCTCGTCGGCGGCATGATGGCGTTGGGTGTGGTCTTGCTGATCATCTTCCTCCTGTTGGCGTAGGGGGAAACGGAATGCATGGGTGCCCCGCCCCTTCCAGGGGTGGGGAACAAATCCCGGAACTGTTCAATCATCAGAGGAACCAGCTTAGGCGAATAATGCACGCCGTCAGACAATCAAGAAGGGAGCCCAAGATGTTTTGGCGCGCCGCACAAGCCGTCTGTTTAGCCCTCGCATTCGCCGTCTGCGGTTGCGACCAGAAGGGAACACAAGCCGACAGCGAATCCGCATCCGGCCAGGCGTCCAAGGTCTCCCCGGAGTCCCAGTCGCCGACTGCGCCAAAGGCTACCGCCGCACAGCCAACGAGACAGAGTGCGAACACAGCACCGCAAGGCAACACTGCCGGCCCGCGGTGGACGTGCGCCCAACCCACAATCGACTTCGGCGAGGTCTGGGCGGGCACAATGATCAAGAAGACCTTCGAGTTTCGCAATGAGGGCACGGAAACCCTACGGATACTCAAGGCGAAACCGCGATGCAGTTGCTCGGTCGCCGACAACTACACCAAAGCGGTCGAGCCGGGTGCGACAGGCCTCATGCCCTTCGTGTTGAAAACCGACAGCAAGCATGGGAAGGTCAACGAATGGCTGACCATCGACACGAACGATCCGGTTCGCCCTGTTATGAAGATCACGCTCACAGGTGTCGTCAAGACCGTCTGCGAGCTGGAAGTCGTCTCGGACTACACGCACGACCAGGAAGTCGCCCGGTTCGCGGAAGCCCAGGACCCCAGCGCCAAGCCGCCGGAGTTCCCCAGGAAGAGCAAGGCGTACTTCAGCCGCATCGAGGCGGACGATTATCTCCACCGGGTCATCAAGATGCGGAACACGTCCGGGCAGCCACTCTCGCTCACTCCGCACCCCCTGCCAGCCAACGCCCGGTTCATCATCGACTGCAAAGAGACCGTCGTGGGAGAGGAGTTCGAGCTGACAGTTTCGAGCAACGGCCCATTCCCCGAAGGCACTACCAGCGTGCCGATCACGTTCAAGACCAACATTGAGGACCAGCCGTTCTTCCGAGTGTTCGCCTACGCCTACGTCCCCCCGCGGATCGAGGTCCGCCCCACAAAGATCGTCTTCGAGCCGGATCGGCCCAGCAGACTCGAACGCGAGATCCAGATTGCGAACAACGGCACGACGCCTTTCGAGATTGTGTCGATCGCGTGCAGCGAGCCCCGGTTCAACCTGCGACTCGATCCGCCGGATCCCGCTGATCCCAAGAAGCGCATCGTCCGGCTTACGATCCCCAGCAAGAGCTTCCGCATCCCGGAGTACGGCGAGCTCGTCGAGATCAAGATCACGGACGCCGAAATGCCGGTCATCCGCCTGGATGTGCTGCCTTCTCTGAAGCGAGGTCCCACGCCGCGCCCGCCGGACAAGCCACTCCAACTCCATCCTGGACAAATGCCACCGTAACGAAGCCACGGCGGCGACACCGAACACGCCGGCAACGCGCAGAAACAAAGCCCACGGATCTTGACCCGTGGGCTGGAGAGAGCTGCATTGGTTATTCAAACGCCAACCGTACCGAAAAAACCTGCGTTCCCTACTCCCGCTCGGCCTTGATGAGCAACACGTCCTCCAGCGGCCTGTCGTTACCATCGACCTCGACCAGCGAGATGGCGTCCGCCACGTCCATCCCCTCGATCACGTTGGCGAACACCGTAAATCCGCCGTTCTGGTTGTCGAGGTTCTCCGAGTTGTCCGCCAGGTTCACGAAGAACTGCGACGTCGCCGAGTCCGGGTCTCCGCCCACCTTGGCCATCGCCACCGTGCCGCGAACATTGCTCCGATCCTGACTGAACTCGTTCTGGATGGGATCGCGAAGACCCTCGGGCGTGCTGCCGTCAGGAAGCACGCCGCCGCCCTGCACGACGAAATCCAGCACGACTCTCTGGAAGATCGTCCCGTCGTAGAAGCCGTCTTCCACGTACTGGAGGAAGTTTTCCGTCGTGATGGGCGCGTCATCCACGAGCTCAAACAGCATATCGCCCATGCTTGTGGTGAAACGCACCAGGTTCGGCGTCACCACGCGGAAACCGTCGAGCAACTCCGCCGTCGTCGTGTCGGGGTTCTCCACGACGACCGTGTAATCGCCCAACTCCGCGCCGCTCAGGTCGAAGTCCGCCTGGATCGTCGTCTCGCTCTCGACCGTCACCGCCGTAGCGGAGATCGTCGTCGCACCGCGGACCAGTCGAACCGACAAACCGACCTCGAAGTTCTCCCCGTCGATCACCGCGCCCGAGACAACCGTATCGACCTCTGCCGTATCCGGAGAAATCGACCGAACGAACGGCTCGCTGCCGGTCACGTTCACAAGTTGTGACATCGAAACCGTGACGCCGAAATCGTCGACCACCGTGAGTACGACCGTGTAGTCGTCCGGCACGACGTAGCGGTGCGTCACGATCTGCCCCGTCCCCTCGACGGTCTCGTCACCGAAATCCCACCGATACTCGACGATCACACCGTCTCCGTCCGTGCTGCCGCTCGCGTCGAACGTGAACATCAAGGCGTCGTTCGGGTCCACCCTGTACGTGAAGCTCGCGATCGGAAGCGTATTCGCCAGGACCGTCCGCGTGGTGCTGTCCTTGCCGCCGCGGTCGTCCTTCACCGTCAACCGCACAACGTATCGGCCGCTCTTCTTATAGGTATGCTCGATCGTCTCGCCGGTCGCCGTCGAGCCGTCGCCAAAGTCCCAACGGTAGGATTCGATCGTGCCGTCACGATCGCTGCTTCCCGATGCGGAGAACCGCTTGGCCAGGCCGACAAGCTCTTGGTTCTCATCCACGACGTCCTCGACGACGAAGACCGCCGTCGGCAGCTTGTTCGGCGCGACAACCTCGATGGGCAGACTGCCGCTCGCGATCAGGCTCGATCCGCGAGCATCGACCCAATCCTTGGCCGTAAACAGATGAACGCTCACGACGAAAGTCCCGGCGCGCGAGAACTCGTGCGTTACGGCACGACCCGAGGCCAAGGGCAAATTCGCGACCATCGTGCCGTCGCCGAACTCCCAATTCAGCACGGCCGTCTGGGGGTAGTCGCGCAGGTCCACCGTAAACGACCGCAGCAGTGACTCTTCATCTGGATTGGTTGGGATAATCGCGGGCGACGGCGGTCCCAGCTCGATAGGTACGACAAGACATCCGTCGACGCCCAAGCTGGACGCGATCGCCAGCCCGCCGATCAGGCATAAGAAGATCCTTCGTTTCATCGGTTTTGCCCCTCGCTCGACGGAGCCCCCCACGATGCACCTCAAAGGCAGGGCTCCTCCCCCTCGTATCTCGCACGTCGATTCTATGCCCCCGCCAAAGAGAAAGTCACCTGCACAGCAGCATCCTATCTGGGGCCAATGTGGGTTATTCTGCCCAGCCGGGCCTCCAAGAGATGGTGCAGTGCCCCCAAACTGGGACGTACTCGACACCCTAATCTACATTCGATGCCGGATTCAGCCGCCAATGTAGCGATTAACTTCTTGTTAGGACGGTTGTTACAGTCTCTCGTTGGAATCGAAGCGAACAACCGGCACCTTTGGCACGACGGTTGCAATTCAGTCCCAGCGTCGCTGACGGCGGCAGACATCCCCCAAGTGAGGCCTCTGACCGAGGCATCCTTGGTTCAAACGTGCCAGGCCCAGAAATGGGTCGGTTGTGTGTGGGCGGGTCCGAGTGCGAGGCGGGCCCGCCCTTTTTATTGGCTCATCACGAGATGCCGGCGACGGTGGCGATGGACGAGGATTCATCAGCCCAACGGCTGTGCATAACTATCTTTCAATACAATACTTGTATCCACGTCAGGCTCGCTCTGCTCCTATAAGCCAGTGTTCTGTGACGTCAGGCGTCTCTGCCGGGTTGCCACTCAGCCCAGCGACTGGAATCCTCCGCCGACCGTGTTCGCTACTCTCCTCTACTGCTGCGACAGGTTTCAGACCGGCTCTCCGCCAATCCGTGAAGAATTTTTTTTCCTCCTCCATTCCGCTTGACAGGCAGGGCGCGTTTCGCTAATCTACGTGGTAATGGCTCTGGATTCCGCGCGGTTCCGGGAGCCAGTGTGGAAGGAAGCGAAGGGTTGGAGGATCGGAAGATGGCTTGGAAGTTCGCAACGGCTCTCGCGATGGTTGCCTTGATGGCTGGCCCAGTCGCCGCTGATGTCGTCAATGCTAATTGCTACGATGATGGGGACGGCGCTGTGACGATGGGTGCGTGGTCATGGTCGTGGGACGATCCGAGCGACACCGCCACCATGAACGTGCCAGAGGTACAGCATTGGGGGCCAGCGCATATTTTCACGGAGTTCATTACTGACACGCCGGAAGATCCGTCCGCGTGGGTCATCAAAGAAGTTGAGAATGACACGACCTTCGACTGGACGGACTATCACATCAACGTCTCGCTCGATAAACCGTTTACGATCGTCACGGCCACCAGCCCGGATGGCTGGCTCGCGCCAGTCATCACGCCGGCCACCGATCAGGGCGGGGGACTCTGGTTGGGGTGGGTGGACTACTACTACGACGGGGCCGGCACCGAGATCGCGATCGGCAGCACGGGCGAGTTCGGCGTCAAGCTGAATTTCGCCGGAACTGTATCCTTCTGCATGGAACAGATCCCAACGCCCGAGCCGAGCACGGCCTGCCTGCTGGCGGTCAGCGCGATTATGTTGTTGCGTCGCCGCCGCTGAATTGGGCCCCTTGGCCGTCGTCTTTTGCGTTACTCCAGGCACCTTCTTTTTGAGGGTGCCTGTTTTTTTCTCGGTCGCCTACCAGCTTCGCAGTATACCTCCTCGCTGACATGATGCACTCGCGTGTTGGGAACGCATGCCCACTCGTCCAACTGAGCGGGCCGTGAAGGCCCTGGCATCCTGCCGGTCATGGCCCTCTTCTCGGCGCCTCGATGACAATCCGCTCAGCCTTATCAGACTGGCCGTGCGCGGAACAAGCGCGCGTCGACGCCATCCGCCCCGACCCGCAGTGTGATCGGACTGGCGCACTTCGGACAATGCCCGACGTATCGGGGCGCCGCGGGATCCCGGTAGATCCGCGCGTAAACGCCGCAACACTCGAAGTGGATCCCGACCCACGGACGCCGCGTGCCACGGGCCGAGCTTCCGGACTTCCCGCCTGCGTCGCCCTCCTCAGACGACACCACGTCGATGTGATATCCGCTTGTGTCCGACATACTGCCAATATCGGCCAAGACGCCCGGGCCGGTTTCTCAACATCCCGCCGTCGCCCCCGCAACGCCGCGGATTCGTGGACTTCCCGCCCCCTTCTGCTACGATAGCAACCGACAACTGACAGCGAATAAACGGACAACTGAGAGCTGATAGCTGACAGCTGATGGCTAACTAACTCACAACGCGGCGCTCAAGGAGCCCTCATGCCCCAAACGAAACCTCTCCGAATCGCCGGTTCCATCCTCGCCGGAGACGTCCTCAATCTCGCAGGCGCGATCCGAATCTGCGAGGATGCCGGTGCTGATATCATTCACCTCGACATCTGCGACGGCCATTTCGTGCCGACTCTCAGCTTCGGCGAAGAGATCGTCCGAAGGGCCTGCGCGGCCACGAAGCTACCCTGCGGCGTCCATCTCATGGTCTCGCGACCGCAGGATTGGGTCGATCGGATGGACGGCTGCGGCCACGTGCAAATGAGCTTCCATCTCGAAGCGACCTCTCGGGCGATGGGAATCGTCCAGGCAATCCGCGGCAAGGGTGTCGCCCCCGCGATCGCCGTCAATCCGGAAACGCCGACCGCCGCTGTCGCCCCGTTGCTGCCGTACATCGACAACGTCTGCATCATGGGCATCGCGCCCGGCTTTGCCGGCCAGCAAATGCTCCCCACGACGCCCGCACGCGTGGCCGAGGTCGCCGAGCTGATCCGACAAGCAGGCTCCAGTGCGACAATCGCCGTCGACGGCGGCGTCAAGGCGCACAACGCTCGCGCACTGGTCGAGGCCGGCGCCGACATCCTCCTGCTCTCCTCCGGCATCTTTAGCCATGCAAACCCGCTGGAGAGTCTCAACGAGGTCCGACAGGCCGTCCTGGGATCAGAGCCGCGCGCGTGAGCAAGCGGTCCGCTTACGAATGAACAGGTGACTTGGCAGTGTCACTCGCCGGCGTGAAGCCGTGACGAGTCGTGTTTTCCGAGATGACCTTCGGAATCGCGTACTGCTGGAGATAGTCCGGGCCGCCGGTCTTCGTGCCCAGGCCGGACATCTTGAACCCGCCGAACGGCTGACGGTCCACGCGCGAGACCGTGATCTGGCGGTTTACGTATAGACACCCGACCTCCAGCCGCCGCTTGGCCATCTCGATATGTTCGGGGCTTCGCGAAAACACGCCGCCGGTCAGGGCGTAGTGCGTGCCGTTGGCGATCTCGATCGCATGCTCGAAATCCTTCGCACGGATCACCGACAGGATCGGCGCGAGCACCTCCTCTTGTGCGATGGTCGCGTCGGGTGGCACGTCGGCGAAGATCACCGGCGAAAAGAAATACCCCCCCGCCGTGTTCGTGCCGGCTTGCTCGGAGAACTGCTCACCACCGAGCACGCACTTCGCTTCCTCCTTACCGACCTCGATGAACCGCCGGGCGGCCTCCATCGCCTCCGCGTCGATTAACGGCCCGACCGTCGTGCCCGGCGCCTCCGCCGCCGCCGGCCTGATTCCACCAGCGGACTCCGCAAGCTTGGACACGTAGTCGTCATGGACGTCGGCCAACACGATCGCCCGTGAACACGCGGTACACTTCTGCCCCGAGTAATGAAACGCCGACGCGATCGTCGCCTGAACCGCACCGTCGAGGTCCGCATCGTCGTCGATGATGATCGCGTTCTTTGCGCCCATCTCCGCGACAACGTGCTTGAACTGACTCCGCTCCGGCGAGATGACCCGGCAGTTCTCGACGATCTGACGCCCGACCGCCTGCGAACCCGTGAACGCGATCATGTCCACGTCCGGGTGCTTGACGAGGCGGTCCCCCACTTCGTCGCCGCGGCCCGGTAGGAAGTTCAGCACACCCGGCGGCAGGCCCGCCTCGATCAGGATCTCTGCAACGGTGGCCCCACAAACCGACGCCGAGCCGGCCGGCTTCACCACGACCGTGTTGCCCATGACGAGCGCCGCCGCCGCCATCCCCGTCAGTAGCGCCATCGGGAAGCAGAAGGGACTGATGACCGCCACAACGCCGCGAGGCCCGTAGAAGTACACATTCGTCTCGCCGGGATAGTCCCTGCGTCGTGGTCGAGCGTCCAGTCGCCTGGCCTCCCACGCGTAGAACCGCAGGTAGTCGATCGCCTCCATGATGTCGCCGTGCGCCTCGCGCCACGTCTTGCCGACCTCGTACACCAGCAAGGCCGCAGCCTCGAAACGCCTGTCGTGGAGGATGTCCGCCGCACGATCCAGCACCGACGCCCGTTGTTCGATCGATCTCGCCGACCAGCCAGAAGCAGCCCTGCGCGCAGCTGCCACCGCGCGATCCGTCATCGGGCTGTCACAGCGTGCAACGTGCCCGACGATCTCACCGGGGTCCGAAGGGTTGACGGAATCGAACCAGGCATCAGCGCGCACGGGCGCATTGTCGATGACTGCCGGATACTCGCGGCCAAACCGCGACCGAGCCGATTGCAGTGCGTGCTCCATCGACTGACGGTTTTCCGCGCGCGAGAAATCAACTTCAGGTTCGCTCACAAATGGCGTGTTCATCTCGGAATACTCGTCTGGATCTTGGATAAGTGGCTGCGGCAACGGCTTGTCCGGAAAACGCGACTGCTCCTCCGGGTCCCGCAGCAGGGCCTCGATCGCCACGTCCTCGCCGAAGCTCTGCCGAAGGAACGACTCGTTGGCCGTGTTCTCGATCAGGCGGCGAATGAAGTATGCCATGCCGCTCATCTGGTCGCCGACCGGGGCGTACACGCGCAACCGCTGCTTCATCGCGACCACCGCGCGCTTCAAGGGCTCGCCCATGCCCGTCAGCATCTGGAATTCGAGCGTTCGCGGAGGCAGCCCGAGCGCCTCTTCCAGGGCCAATGCCCTCGCAATCGAACGAACGTTGTGACTCGCAAAAGCCGGGCGGACGATGTCGGCGTTCTCCAACATCAATCGTGCCACCCGCTCAAACGCGACGTCTGATTCCCACTTCCGCTTGAACAACGGCATGGGAAGCCCCGTGCGAATCGCCGCCGCCGTTTCCGAATCCCAATACGCGCCTTTGACGAGCCGCACCGTGATCGGCACGTCGCGCTTGCGCGACCAGTCGATCAGACCCGCCACGTCCGGCTCACCCTCGGGCATGTAAGCCTGAATCACAATCCCGCAGTCCGGCCAATCACGGAACTCCGGCTCCGACAGCACCTCCTTGTAGAGCGAAAGCGTCAGGTCCTTGACCGCGTAGTGCTCCATGTCGATGTTCAGGAAACTGCCCGCGTCTCGGGCAGCTCGCATGATCGGTCGAAGCCGGTCCAGCACTGCTTGTTTCGTGCCGACGGGGTCGATCGCATCAAACTTCGAGACGATCGCACTCAGCTTGAGGGAGATGTTCACCCGAGGCAGCGAGCCCCAGGGCGCTTCGTCCAAAAGCGGAGCCGGAAGCCAATCACAGGCCCGCTCACTGATCCCACGGATCAACCGGATGTACTGCTGCTGGTGCCCTCGGGCAACCCGGTCCGCAATCACCGTCTCGCCCAGGAGATCCAGCGTAAAGGCCATCCCGCGCCGCCGATGTCCGAGCACCGCCGAGATCGCCTCGTCCGGCGTGGCCCCGGCAATAAACTGCCTGGCCATGATCGCGCAGCCCAGTTCCGCCGCGGACGCAACCAACTTCGCGTACGCCGAGTCCGGCTTGCGAAACGCCAACGCAAGCCGCAGGGCCAAAGGCAGCGATTGTCGACCGTTCCCTTGCCTCTCCAAGTACTCCGCAAGATGCCGGGCAACCGCCTCCCGGCTTCGCAACGCCGGCATCACCTCCGTAAACCGGAACAGCCGGAGCTTCAGATCTTCATCTCGCGTCAACCAGTTCATGGCGTGCTGCTGCCAGCACTCCATCGACAACACCGACGGGGCCGCGCTCTCCGCACGTGCGAAGATTTCCTCACCGATCCGCTTCGTCGCAGCTTCCAGTGACTTGGATTCGAGGTGTGTCATGCGTCTATGAGGTCTCACTCAGACCGCAGTTTACCATGTGCGTCGGAGCCTTCAACCGTTGCAAGGAGCGTGCCGGTCCGATAGAATTCGCCCTCATGTGCATCCGACACCTTGCGCGAGAACGAGCCCGGCGTGTTGCGTTGCTGTCGGCCCTGGGAATCCTGAGCTTCGCTGCCCTTGCCTGCGACGACAAACGCCGCCACCTCCCTTCGGACGAGATCCGCACGGCCGACGTTGCGGCTCCGCTCGCCCAGACGGCCGCGCCGGAGGAGGTCGCCCGCGCGTTCCTCACTGCGGTCCGCGATGCACAGCACGCCCGCGCCCACGGCCTGGGCTCCCCCGAGAAGAAGCGACTTTATGACGAGGCCATGGGCGTCCTCAAGAACCTCACAGCAGTGAGGACGGTCCACCGGGACATCACACACACCGGCACTACGTCGCTCCCCCGGGACATTTCCGAGGCCGCGGCAGTCACCACGGCAACGGAATCCTGGGTCTCGATACTCGCCCATTACGTTGACGGCTTTGACCTCGACAGCATGAGAATCGTCAACGGAGCCCCGGTCGAGCCCTCAAACCTGACTATCCACCTGCAGGCCGAACCGCCCGAAGACGCCAGGCGACTCCGTGAGTTGAGGGACACCCTTCTCGCCAACGACAATGCCGCGACCAGCGACAGCCAAGCGAGTTCCTCCGCGGCCGGCTTCGCGACTGCTCTCAGAGAGAAGGCCCTTGCCCTCGATCCGCCAATCGTCCTTCCGCTCGCCGCCCTGATCCAGCTTCATCTGACGCGGGAAGACACGGCCTGGCGAATCCGGTCGGTCTCACTGGGACGGCCCCCAAGCCCCTTGCCCCTTCGCCCACCCGCTGCGACTCCAACGCCACCCCAGCCCACTTCGCCAATAGCGTCCGATGATTAGCCATCTTAGAGCACTTAACGATTGAGTGTGGCAAACGATTGAGTGTGGCAAACGATTGAGTGTGGCACCGGCGTCTCGCCGGTGAAAGCAAGAAAGCCAAGCGCCACTACTTCACTGGCGGGATGGCAGCTTGGGTCTGGAGTCGCTTCGCAGACAGCCTGGGCTGCTTCCGACCAGGCCGCTTACTGCGTGGTGCATCCTCCGGATGAGGCATGCTCACACGCCCTTTGGCACGATCCCCGGCTCCGGCATTGCCTGACCGATCGTATCGAAGACATCCCTGTACTGTCGTTCCAGCATCTCACGTTTTGGGCCGGATTGGATGTGGTCCCAGGGCAAAACTTCGTCAAAAGCCCGCTCGCGATGGGCGTACCAATCGGGGTCGATGCCGGTCTCTTCAAACGCTTGCCGCCAAAGCTCGATGCGGAAGTGCTCGTCCCAGGCGTCGAACCTCGCGCCGAGACGCCAGGCCCGCTCAATGGTTGCCGCGAGTCTCCTGTCGCCGCGCGACAAGACAGCCTCCAACACGGATCGGGCCGGATCGTGTGTCTTGATCTGAACGGCCTTGAGTCGCCCGCGCTGCCGCAGTTCCGTCAGGATTCGCCGGGCATTCTCGAAGTACTCGCTCCGTTGTTGGGCGGCCCATTGCAGCGGCGTGTGTGGTTTGGGAACAAGCCATCCAATGCTGGCGGTGATCGAGGCCGGCCCCTTACCGATTCGCTTCCTTGCGAAGGACATGGCCAGAGTTAGCTCGTGTATCGCTCGGATGTCGTCCTCGGTTTCACCGGGCAACCCGACCATGAAGTAGCACTTGATGCGCCGCCATCCCGCTTTGTAGGCCTCGGTGATGCCGTCCATGAGGTCGCCATCGGTGACCTTCTTGCGGATGGCGCGGCGAAGCGTATCGTCCGCGGCTTCCGCGGCAATTGTTAAGCCCGCCTTGCGAACGCTGCTCGCCATCCATGGAATGCTCTGGAGCATCTTGTCGACGCGCAGGGACGGCAGCGAGATGTTGACCATCCGATTGGAGAACCTCTCGTTGATGCGAGTCGCGAGTTCTCGGAGGTGTGGGTAGTCGGCGGTGGAGAGGCTCAGCAGCCCGAGTTCGGCGTGCCCCGTCGAGCGAAACTGCGTTTCGGCGATCTCGATGATCCTGTCGACCGACCGGATGCGGACCGGCTTCTTGGTATTCCCTGCGTGGCAGAAGCGACACGGCTGCGGACAGCCCCGCATGATCTCGATCGACATCCTGTCGTGGACGGTCTGGACGTGAGGCACGAGGGGTCGTACGGGAAACGGCGCGTCGTCGAGATCCCTTGCGCGGGAATGCTGGATGACCGTGGGCAGATCGGCGGATCTCGGCCGAAGCTCGGCGAGCGTTCCGTCAGGGAGATAGGATGGTTCGTACAGGCTTGGCGCGTAAACCCAGGGGAAGCGTTTGGCGAAGACCTCGATCATCTCACGCCGCGGCACGCCGTTGGACTTCAACTCTTTGTGCATGGCGAGAAGGGGCGGCAGCGTGCTCTCCGCATCGCCGATCACGACCAGGTCGAGGAAATCGGCGACCGGCTCCGGGTTGTCCGCCTGGGGCCCACCGGCGATGACCAGCGGGTGGCTGTCATCACGTTCGCGCGTCCACAGGGGGAGCCCGGCCAGGTCCAACATGGTGAGCAAATTGGAGTACCCCATTTCGTACTGGAGCGAGAAGGCGAAGACATCGGCCGAAGAGACCGCCTGTCGCGTGTCCCATGTGAATAGTGGGATGCCTTCCCGCCGCATGACGGCCTCGGCATCGATCAAGGGCGTATAGCACCGCTCTGCACAGACGCCCTCTGTGTGGTTGGCCAGCCAATAAATGATCTGGCAGCCGAGGTGGGACATGCCGATCGCGTAGGCGTCCGGGAATGCGATGACGATGCGGATGTCCGCCCGGTCCCAATCCCCGTCTCGGGGGATTTGGTTGATCTCACGGCCGATATACTGAGCGGGTTGGGTCACCTGGGGCAGTAATCGGCGGCTAACGAGTTCACCCAAGGCGTCAGGCACTGTCGTCTCCAGTCCAGGTACGAGCGGGAATGCCGTGTTGCGAGGGCAGTTTCCCCGGCGAAGCAGAGTCGCGAATGACATCATAGGGGCAGCCGACGGCGTTCCCAAGTCGCAGTAGCGAAGGGTGCGAGGATGTCGTCGATGTCGGTGGACACGTGGTCAGGCCCTAGAATGCGTGGTAGGCTCGCTTGCGAGTGGGGGGTGTGCGCAAGCGGAACATCGCGCCGAGATGGAGCGTCATGCCGCCGAACGCAGAAACCACGCCGACGATCGTTGGGGGGATTCCAGGGGGCATTCGAGGACCGTTTGTGTGGACGGCAGGCAGTCGCACAGGGCTCGAAAGTGCTTGTGGAAGGTAGGGTTGTGGCTTTGTGGGGTTGACCGGGAAGGTACGTGCGGGCTAGGATACCCTTAGAGGGGGTCTCCAGTTTGTTCCCACCTGAAGGACGCGGCAAGGTCCGCGCGGCCGGACTACGCAGCGTCGGAGGATGACCAGTATGACTCGTCGTTCAAGAACACGCCGAACGGTGGTGTCGATCAGCTTCTTTACCTGCCTCGCGGCACTCTCGTTGGGCACGACCTGTCCCGGCGGAGGAACATCGCCGTTTGATCCGCCTGTGCCGTACGGCAACCGTCCGCCACGCGTCATCATCACCGACGTGGCCACGCCTCACGAGGACAACTTCTTCGCGGAGCAGGGGGACGTCGTCACCGTTGCCTTCACAGGCGAAGACGGCGAGGACACGGCGGTCGTGCGCGTCTTTGCGTCGACGGTGAGCAACCCGACAGCCGCGGATGAGGTCCCGATTTCATCGGGCTACCCGGTCGGTCCCGGCGAGGGCAGCGGAACTGCCGTCTGGAACACCGGGGATGTGGTCGAGGGCACGTACTATATCTTTGCGGAGATCGACGACCGGACGTTCGATGCCGCCACCGGCCTGGGCAACCCGGCCGTCCGAGTTACGGCCGCGCAGCCGCTCCTCATCGCGCCGATCGGCACCGCTCCTGAGAACGGTTCGCCCACCGTCAACATCGAGTTGCCAAACACCGACGCCGGCGTCACAAACAAGGACGTCGTGACGCTTCGGTTCACGATCAAGGATCCCAACAGCGACAATGACACAATCAATCTGACGTATTACTTCGATAAGGATCGGAACGCATCGAACGATGCTTCGGAACCGCCCATCGTCGTCGGCACGCAAGTGATCGTCGCCGGGACGATCGAGCCGGATGTCGAAGATATAATCACGGTGGAAATCGAAATCGACCTGAACGACGTCCCGAGACGGCTCAAGACAGATGCCGGGGGGCGACCGTTGCCCTACTATCTCCGAGTGCACGCAGACGACGGGGCCGGGGGCGTGGTGGATGCGTACGCTCCGGGTCCCATTCGTGTTCTGGCCGCCGCTTCAGACGTGATCGATCTGCTGGAGGTGGGCTCGACGACGGCCGGCGCGACGTGGCAGGGCTTCAACGGCTTCCCGACGGATGCTTCCCGCGGGAGTCGAGCGGGCGCCGCGTTCACGTCTTTGGGAGACATCGACGGTGACGGTCTCGATGACTTCGCCATTGCCGCCCAGACGGCAAGCCCCTACAACCGCAATGGTGTCGGAGAGGTTTATACTATCTATGGTCGCAAACGCAGGCTCGATCCGGAGCAGTTGACCTTCGGGTTCGCCCAGGGCCGGTACTCCGGCGTGATCGGGCTCAACTCCGTGTCCACGTTCGTGCCCTTCCCTGAAGAGGATCCCCGCTACGAGACGATCTTCAACGTTCGGGGCAACCAAGTTCCTGGGCCGTGGGTGTATCAACCGGAGGCTGGCGGAAACGGGAGCATCGGAATCACCTGTTTGGCTCGCATGCCTGATATGACGCGCTTCGACGACACTTCGGAGGAGCGCGACACGACGCCGGAGCTGATCGTGGGGATGCCCTACGCGGACTCGGTCACTGACCAAGAGGACTTGGATCCGTGCGATGAGTGTGTGTTCGACGACGACGACGTTGCGCCGTTCGTCTGCTTCACCAATGCCGAGTTTAACACAGGTGAAAACGCCTTGACGGCAACGATCGAGGGAATATCGGCGGTCGACGCGGGCGCGTGGGCGCCATTCAATCCCGCCGAGCCAATCCCGTTCTTCCCCCCCCCAAATGTCGATCTGGGGCTCGACGACCTGCGAATCTCGACAATGCTGAGCTTCTCAATCCTTGTGAGTGGGGCGGTGCCGGACGGTCCGGGTTCCGGCGCTCCTTTCAACGTCACGGTGAAGCTCGAGCACGCGGATGGTCCTGAGGTGACCCAGCTAATCGATCCCGAGGATCCGACGGGCGACCCGGGGGAGGAAACTGGAGGCGGCGAGTTTGAAGAGGTGGCTATTTCCTTCACGGTGCCGTTCCCGCCGGATGATTTCCCGATCGGCGAGGGGGAGCCGATTCCCCCGTCTACTTTTGACGGCCTGTTCAGCTTGTTCTTGCGGTCCGCAGCCGACGTTGAATTCGACAGTGTCGAAGTGAGTATCGAATGTGTGACGGTCGAGCCGGAAGAGCATCCGATTCGTTTCACATACTTCGACGGCTTGCCGGCGTCGGTGTCGACGACGGGGGGTTGCCCGGAGGAGGATCCAGTGCCGGCGCTCCCGTTGCTGGCTGTCGAGTTGGATCCCGTCTGCCCTCCGATGAATCGTTCCCAGTATCCGCCGGCGGACCCGGGTTCTCTCCAACCGGACGGGCACATGTGTGGGGATGTGGGCGACGTATTGATCCCGTTCAATCCTGACGAGGACGGGAACGACGACCTCACGAGTCTCTACCAGTCGGGCTTCGTCTTCATCTGCGCGAACGACAATATGGTGATGCGAGTCAACGAAGACACCGGCCTGTGGCTCGGGGAGTCTCAGGGCATCGCCGACGCCACGCGTCAAGTCCGTCGCGTCGCAAGGATGGGTGTGTTCGGGCAACCATTTCACTTGGGCGAAGGCGGGGAAGGTTTGACCGGCGCCCGATTCCGGGGTGCCTGGTACGGGGACCTCCCGCCGTGGTGGGTCTCGGAGCCGATCGAATCCGATCGCCGCAGACTCTACGACCCGACATCACTCTTCGGCTATACGGTGGATTCAATGCCTGACCTGAATGCCTTCGGCCAGGATGCAGTCGGAGAGATGCTGGTTTCCGCGCCGGGCCAGGGCGTGGTCTCTTACTTTGAGGTTGATCTCAGCACTGAACTGGGTGGAGAATACGATGCCGGCGTGCAGACGTCGCTCAGTGGTTCATTTGATTTCGAAACGACGTTCAGTAATGTGATTGAAGCAACACTGTACATCAGTGGTGAGGCTAGGAATCTTGCGCGCCTTCGCGTGAGTATCAACGACCCGGAGACAGGTGACCCGATCTCATGGACGGCGAGAGAGATCCTGCTCTGGAGCGGAGCGAGTCCTCCACCTGAAGAGGACGCTGCTCCGTTGCTGGATTACGACAGCTTCTTCCCCGAAGACATTGTGGGCTTCAGTGAGTTCTTCATCGAGTTACCGATGCCACGCCTCGCACTTGCACTGCTGCAAGCGGGTCAAGGGTCGCTGACACTCGAGATCCTGGAGGACTGCACGATTGACGGCTCCGCGGTGAGAATCGATGAGGCCATCTTTGCCCTGACCGGCACGCCTCGTAACGTGGGAACCGTCTTCGTGATGGACGGCTGGGACTGGACCTCGGACCTCCGGGGCCCGTGGGGCTGCCTGCCGGGCGAAGACGGCGATGCCGAATCCGGTCTTAGCCAGCCCATGTCCTGGCCCTCGGCGTCATGCACCGATGGGGGCCTGGCCCGTTGGTACTGCTACCCGGACATCGCCAACGAGATCCGGGGCGAGCAAGCCAACGGTGGATTCGGCTGGGCGAGGTACGCGGGCGATGTCGGCGGAACCGCCACCGGCGTTGACGGAAACCCGGACATCGTCTGCGGCGAGCCGCTCAACGACAACAATCCGTTCGATCCGGATTACGAGAACTGCCCGCCGGAGGAAGAAGATGTCCTGACTGATAACGGGAAACTGGCCCTGATCTACGGCCGCCTAGGGACGCTGGGCGATGGCATGCCGTGCGAACTGGAGCGGTTTGAGATTCGTGGAACGCACGACGACGACCAGTTCGGTCGCGTTCAAGGCGATGCCGGCGACATCAACGGCGACGGCAACGACGACATGTTCTTTGCCGCGGAAGGCTACGACGCCACCGACGGCCTCCAGGGCGTGCCGATCAAAGGGGCGGACGCCGGCTTCGTGGGCGTCCTGTTCGGCGGGCCGACGGTAACCGGCGAAGCCACGATCACTGCCGAAGAGGTCGGCACGGCAAACTACATCGGCTGCAAGTTTGTGGGCGGTTCTGCCGGCGCTCGGCTTGGCGGCGGTGGTCCAGCGCATCCTTTGATTCCGGGCCCACTCGAGTCGGCCGAGCCGATAATCCAAAGAGGTCAGCACGGTGTCTCGAGCGCGGGCGACTTTAACCTCGACGGCTTCGACGACCTGTTGATCACCGCTCCCGGCCAGGAATGGCCCGGTGCGAGAATCGAGTTCAACGGCGCGATCTTCGACGGAAGCACCGTTACCATCAACGGCACGACCTTCGAGTTCGACACGAACGGTGTGACCACGCCGGGGCGGACGCCGGTGTCCCTCTCTTCAGCGTCGGCGACGGCAGCCCAGGAGGGTCTGCTGGCGGCGATGACGATCATGCCGAAGGAGACCCTCAACGTGGCCGCGATTCGGGCACAACAGGACTTCCCCGCTCCGCTGCCCGACATCCCGACGATTTCTTTCCTCGGCCGCCGCGCAGACAGCTTCAGCGTTTCGAAAGTAGGCACGAATATCACGGTTACCAAGTTTGTCAGGCAGGGCGTTGCTTATCTGGTCTACGGCAGCAACAGCCTTCTTGAGAACAAGACGTTCGTGTTGCCGAAAGACCTTAACCGACGGGTGGGCGGCAAGCGGATTCTCAAGGGTGCGGTGTTCGTTTCCGCCTATGAGAAGGACACCGGTCTGGATGATGAGACGCCGGATGAGGCGACGGTGGACGTCGTGGCTCGCCTGGGTGACATCGACGGTGACGGGTTTACCGACATCATCTTCGGCGCTCCGGAGGCCGACTTCATCAACATCCTCGCTCCCAACCAGCGGCGTCAGGCTTCGGGTGATGCCTACCTGATCTACGGCAACGAGTTCGGCTTGAATAAGTCCACCGCGCCGTAGGAACTCACGAGCGCGCGGGCGGAGGCCGCGGCCAGGTGCGGCGGCTTCCCACTTTGTCAGGGCAATCCATCGGGCGGTCCGATCAACCACGACCGGGCCGCCCGGTTCTGTCGTGTTTCCCACAACAAGCTGTGTTGGTATGACCACGGAGGAAGTCGCTGGACTCCTGCGGTGTCTCGAGAAGACGGGGGAGGGGTACGTCCACGCTCGCAAGTTGGAGCGGTCTCAGAGAAAACGCAGCGGGCAACAGGGAGGTCGGCTGCTGCGAGAGCAGGCAAACCGCGATAGTCGTGCATGCCGAAGAGGGCTCAGGAAGGCCTGAATGGAGATGATCCGGGCGCTGTGAGGTCCGGGTTGCCGGCATGTGCTACAATTGTGCCGCCATGATCTGGATCGAGCACATCGCGAGCGCCCCAGTGGCGTCGTCAGCCGGCGGATCGCTCCAGGATACCGTTTCCTTCCCGCGAGCCATGAAGCCGCAGATCATCCGCGCAGCCATGGGCCTGCGCCGTCACATGACCGGTTTAAGCCGGATCGAGGATCAGGATGAACGATCGGCCTAACGATTGCTCCGACGAGCCTCCTCACCGAGTGGATCAGGATTCCCAAGACATGAGGCGCGGGAGCAGCGGTGCGTTCACGCGCCGCCTGGATGATGAGAGCAGCGCCGATCCTGACTTGAAGAACACCCTCGATGTCATGGGCGCCCGCGTACAGGCTGGGACCGAACTCGGCGCCGGGGTCCGTATCGGGCATTACGAGATCATCCGCGAAATCGGGCGCGGCGGCATGGGCGTGGTCTACGAGGCTCAGCAGGAGCAACCCCGTCGCCGCGTGGCGATCAAGGTGATCAAGGCCCTGGGCGCGCCCGATGCCTTCCACGTCAAGCTGTTTCAACGCGAGGTGGAGGCGCTGGCCCGGCTCAAGCATCCTGGAATCGCCGCGATCTACGACGCCGGGCACACCGAGGATGACCGCCACTTCTTCGCGATGGAACTAATCCGTGGGGCGACCCTGCTGGAATACGCGAACGCTCGGGCGTTTGGCGGTTCGCGGCGTGTGCTCGGCACGCGCGAGCGCCTGGACCTCTTCTGCAAAACATGCGACGCGATCAACTACGCCCACCAACACGGCGTGACTCACCGCGATCTGAAGCCTTCCAACATCCTGGTCAGCGATGAGTCGACCTCGGGCGGCGTCGGTCGAAGCGGGCGTTTCGGCGGCTCCAGCGCATCTGCAGGATTCTCCTCGGTCGGAGCTGAGGTTAAGGTGCTTGATTTCGGGTTGGCGCGCATCACCGATTCTGACGTCAGCCAAACCACGCTGTTGACAGAAACCGGCCGGGTCGCAGGAACGCTTGCATACATGAGTCCGGAGCAAGCCCGGGGAGACGCCGACGCAATCGACCTGCGCAGCGATGTGTACTCCTTGGGCGTGATCCTCTACGAGCTGCTGACCGACCAACTCCCCTATGAGATTGGCCGAACAGCTCCCCACCTGGCATTGCGGACCATTTGCGAAGACGCACCCCGCCGACCGAGTACCGTCAATCACACACTCCGCGGGGACCTGGAGATCATCGCGCTCAAGGCCCTGGAGAAGGCCCCGGATCGTCGGTACGCCAGCGCGGCCGCGCTCGCCGAGGACATTCGCCGGCAAGTGATGGGCGAGCCGATCCTGGCGCGTCCGCCCAGCGCGGCGTATCAGATCAGCAGGTTGGTGGCGCGGCACAAGATCCCGGCGGC
>JBDRKQ010000158.1:0-26274 GCA_043813895.1 Planctomycetota bacterium | reverse complement strand
CTGACGAATTCCTGCACGTACGCGACAGTGAGACGGGCCGCTCGTTGCTGGCGCTGGAAAGCAACCTGGCAGCCTACGGTTGCTTCGGCTCATTCGCTGGGCCAGGGCGACGGCGGCTGGAGGTGACCAATCAGCAGGGCGACACGCTGCGGTGAGATGCATCTGCCGGCTGGGCTTTCGCGGAAGAACTGGAGGCCCAAGAGGCGGCCGAAGCGCTTGTGGAGGAGAGACTCCGCGAGCGCGCGTTCATCGATCCCGTGATATCGGAGTTGCGCGACGATGCGGAGCTTTCCGAGCCACTCCGCCGGGCAGCGCTGCGGCACGCCCTGTGGCACGAGCAGACACTCTGCAACGTTCACGTTGACGTGTGGGAGGTGGTCAAGCGCGACGACCACACTATGGATGAATATCGCGATGCCTCGCGCATGGCCAGACTCATTTGCCACCATGAGGCGAATTACCACGTATACCAGACGACGCTGGGCATGGCCCTGTACCGTGTGGGGGACTACGAGCAGGCGCTTGCGGTGTTTGAGCGGTCCCGAGAGCTTGCCCGCGAGCCCGACCCCTACAACCACGCGTATGCCGCCCTGGCTCATCACCATCTCGGCCAGGCAGAGGCGGCGCGCGCCGCACTGACACGCCTTCGTGATATCGTCGCTGTACCGCCTTACAGACTTTACGGAGGTCTACAGGATCTGCTGCAGAGAGTCGAGACGCTGATCGACCCGGGCGTGGAGTCGGACGACGCCGATCAGGAAATCGAGCCGTAGCGCGCATGCTTCCTGCCGATCAGTATTACAGATAAATGTCGCGCAAGTCTGCGGTGCGTATGCAGGTAGTGCTTTCCCTACACAAAGCAGGACCCTTCCTCATTCACTTCCTATTCACTCTGAGACTGCCGCAGCTTTCTTTCTGAATTGCCGCGTGAGCCGCCGGCGATTTCGTCGCCGAGCCTGCTGACCGCGGGTCTGTTCGAGGCCGGCTCAGTGCCTTCCTTTGGGCGAGGCAAGGCGAGCAGCCGCTGGTGAAGGAGCCGGTGTGAAGGAATGGGCGAAGGGCTTCGGATGCTCTGCGTGTCAAACGGGATAAAGCGGATAGTAGGCCTGCATCCTGCGGGTGCGTGCAGAAGAGACGAAAGGGTTTGCGATGTCAAGAAACGTGCAACACGTCAGACGTAGTCTTCTTCCACTGCTTGTCGCCATCGTAGCTGCGTCCACTCTTGGGGCCGGCCGGGTGGCGGGTCAGTACGTCGTCACCGAGATCATCGACGCAACCGGCGACGGAGGTAATACCCTCGATGCCCCCTACGGCATCGTCGTGGACGCTGATGGCAAGGTCTATGTGTCGGGAGAGGGAAGCAACAACGCGTTCGAGGTCACGCCGACCGGGACCATTACCCAGATCATCGACGAGACGGGCGATGGCGCGGGTCATTCCCTCTTCGGTTGTCGCGGCATCGCCGTGGACAACTTGGGCAACGTCTACGTGTCAGGAGGATTCACCGACAACGCCTTCTCGGTCTTTCCCGGCGTAGGCGCGACCGAGATCATCAACGTGGACGGTGACGGAATGGGCGGAATCCTCAGCGCCCCACGCGGCATCGCCGCGGATGCCGCCGGCAACGCGTACGTGGTCGGGGAGTTCAGCCAGAACGCCTTCAAGATCGAACCCGGCGGATTCATCGCCGAGATCATCGACAACACCGGCGATGGCGGCCACTTCCTGGACGGCCCATTTGATGTTGCCGTGGATACATCGGGCAACGTCTACGTAACGGGCTTTCTCCTCAACAACGCCTTCAAGATCACGCCCGGCGGCATCATCACGCAGATCATTGACTCAACCGGCGACGGCGCAGGCAATGGCCTGTTTCAGCCCTTCGGCATTGCCGTGGACGTAGCGGAAAATGTCTACGTGACGGGGTTCGGCAGCAACAACGCCTTCAAGATCACGCCTGGTGGAACCATCACACAGATCATCGACTCTACCGGCGACGGCGCGGGCAACACTCTGGGCGGCACTTTCGGCGTCGCCGTGGATACCGATGGCACTGTCTATGTCACGGGCTCCAACAGCAATAATGCCTTCAGAATCACGCCAGCAGGGCTGATCACACAACTCATCGACTCTACGGGTGACGGCGCGGGCAATGATCTTCTTAGCCCTCGCGGCATTGCCGTGGCCGCCGACGGCGCGGTCTACGTGACGGGTGAGTTCAGCGACAACGCCTTCAAGATTGCGCCGGAGGGGCCGGACGACTGCAACAACAACGGCATTCCCGACGAGGATGACATCGCCAATTGCCCGCCCGGCGAGCCCACCTGTGCCGACTGCAATGCCAACGGCCTGCCGGACGAGTGTGATCCTGCGTTCACGGATGTGGGATTGTTTGTCGAGCAACTGCTGGACCCCGAAGTCGCAGACCCAGAGCTGGTGTGCATGTACGACGAGAACGGCGACGAAGCGATGAACGGTACCGACATCCAGGAGTTCGTCGAGAGATTGCTGACGGATCTGTGAGCCGGCCACCGCGGAAGGGTGTGAGAAGCAGGCCGTTAGCGGAACGCGTAATACGGGCGATCCACCCCCCGCTTGAAGCCCGCGTTCGACGGCAGTTAGCGGCACTCGCCCCGCGCCGCCGCTCGTTCTGCTGTTTTCTTGGGATTCCCGCGTGAGTTGTCGGCGGTTTCGTCGCCGAGCGGGTGGCGGGCATGGCATGCGACCGTCACGGGGCTGAAGCTGGCGGGGTGTCCTCCGCGGAAGCAAGACCGGAGTTCGACTGCAAGACTTAGGAGGCAGAATCATGCGTCTCGACACGTTCATTACGGCGGCGATGACGACTTTGGCGTTCTCGGCGGCGGCTCGGGGGCAAGTCGTTGAGGAATGGGTGGCGATCCATAACGGTGTCACCCCTAGGTCGAAGGATGCAGCCACAGCGATCCGCCCGGCAGCACCTGCGCGGTCTACCTCGTTCCCCCCGGAATTGGTCGGCGATTGGTGGGCGAACGTGGAGGCACAGATCCGCCGGTCGGAGTATGACGTTACGTGGCAAGAGCGAACCGGCTTGCCTGAGCGGGGCTCGGCCTGGCAAGCTCCAAACCGGGCGCACAACCTGCGTACCTACTTCAAAGCCGATGTAATCCGAGTCGTGCCGCGCGCGGGCGATGCCCCAAGCTGGCGTTGGGATCTTTCCGTGAAGGCTTGCGGGCGCAGAGGCGACCTGCAATCGCTGAAGAGAGTCGAGCCCGTCGTTGCGGGCAACCGCGTCGAGTATCACCGCGGCGCTTTGACGGAGTGGTACCTCAATGGTCCCAACGGACTGGAGCAGGGGTTCACGATTCCAGCTCGACCGAAATCGCCGAGCACTAATACGCAGAAAGGGAAATCTGCGGCGCAGACTGTTGACGCTACGGAACTGCTTTGCATCGTGGCGACGATTAGCGGCAATCTGCGGGGGGCGCAGTCAAGCGCCGGCACCATTGAGTTCACCTCTGCCGACGGCGTGCGGGTGCTGGTATACGGCAGCCCCCAGGCCCACGATGCCCACGGGCGAAAGTTGCCTATTCACCTCGAACTCGCGGCGCATCGCCTGTCCGTTCTGGTAGACGACGCCGGCGCTGAATACCCCGTCACGATCGATCCGCTAACAACCTCCGCCGAGTGGACCGTCGAGAGCGATCAGGAGAACGCGCAGCTCGGCTCGTCCGTCGCCACCGCCGGCGACGTCAACGCCGATGGCTACAGCGACGTCATCGTCGGCGTCCCCTTATACGACGCCGGGCAATCTGACGCAGGCCGGGCGCTGGTCTTCCACGGCTCCGCCACCGGGCTGGCCTCGTCGGCTGCTTGGTCATTCGACGGCGAACAGCAAGGCGCCAACTTTGGCTGGTCGGTCGCCACCGCCGGCGACGTTAACGGCGACGGTTACAGCGACAGCATCGTCGGCTCCCACCTCTATGACGGCGGCGGGATTGACAGCGGGCGAGTCTATGTCTTCTACGGCTCGCCCGCGGGGTTGAGCGCAACCGCCGACTGGGGGGCCACCCACATTGGGCAAGGGGCCGAGTTCGGGTACTCGGTTGCCACGGCCGGCGACGTGAACGGGGACGGCTATAGCGATGTGATCATTGGCGTCCCCTACCGTGACGACCCCCCGCAAACCGACTGCGGAGCAGCCCATGTCTTCTACGGCTCGGAGGCCGGCTTGGATCTGTTTAACGGCTGGACATATGTCTGGTCGGACTCCGACGGAGAGTGCGGGTATTCCGTGGCTACGGCAGGTGATGTCAACGGTGACGGCTACGCCGATATCATCCTCGGAGTTCCGGGCTATCTGAATGATTACGGCGCCACACTCGTCTTTCACGGTTCGTCGTCCGGCCTGGACGCGTCGTACGATACTGGCTTCTTCTCGACGATTACCCGCCGGTTGGGTTGCTCCGTCTCCACTGCCGGGGACGTCAATGGCGATGGCTACAGCGACGTCATTGTAGGGGGTGAGCTATTGTCTCAAGGCGAGGCCAACGAAGGGTGGGCGGGTATCGCTTTCGGCTCTGCCGGAGGGATCGGGTGGGTCGGAGAACCCTGGCAGGTCGAAAGCAATCAGGCCGAAGCTCGTCTTGGTAGTTCTGTGGGCACGGCCGGCGACGTCAACGGCGATGGCTACGCCGACATCATCGTAGGCGCCAAGCAGTATAGCGACGGGGAGAGCTACGAGGGCGGCGCGTTCGTCTGGTTCGGCTCGGCCGACGGGCTCGGGCCGGAGGGAACCCTCGAAAACGCCGATTGGTCCACCCAGAGCGACCAGGCGTCGGCCATCTTCGGCCGCTCGGTGGCGACCGCCGGTGATGTCAACGGAGACGGCTACGGCGATGTCATCGTCGGCGCGAGTTTCTACGACAACGGTCAGGATAACGAAGGCCGGGCGTTTGTGTATCACGGCAACGCCGACGGACTTTCCACGACGCCGGGCTGGACGTCGCCGAACGGCGGCGATAGCGGATACGGGCTTTCCATTGCGAGCGCCGGGGACGTGAACGCCGACGGCTACAGCGACTTCATCGTCGGCGCGCCTGATCACGATGCCGGGCTGATCGACACGGGCGCCGCCTACATCTACCACGGCAGCGAGACCGGACCGCCGGACACACCGAGTTGGGCTACGCTGGGCGATCAGCAAAACGGGAGGCTAGGCCAAAAGGTAGCTGCTGGGGGAGACGTTAACGGCGATGGCTACAGCGACATCGCGATTGGGGCCCCCTATTGCGACCGGGGGGAAACGAACGAAGGGATCGTGCTCGTCTATCATGGCTCGCCCACCGGCCTGGATGCCGGCGGAACGCGACCTGCGGGAGATCCGTGGAATGCGGACTGGGCGGCCGAAGGCAACGGAGCCTCCGCTCACCTCGGCGCATCCCTTGATTCGGCAGGCGATGTGAACGGTGACGGTTATGGCGACATTGTGATCAGCATCGAGTCAGACGGCGTCAATCCGCCCGCCGCGCTCGTGTGGCACGGATCGAGCACCGGCTTAGGCCCCTCCGGGAATCGGACAAACACAGATTGGGCCGCGACCGGTCCGCCCGGCACGTTTGGAAATCCGCTCGGTTCCGCGGGAGACGTGAACGGCGACGGCTTTGGCGACGTCTTCGTGTGTGAAAGCGGGTACACAGGCAGCCAGAGTATGGAAGGGCAAATCCTCATCTACCATGGATCGGACCAGGGACTGAGCGGAAGTCCCGACTGGACCGCCGTCGGGAATGCGTCGGGTATGGAACTCGGCCGAACAACGGCCCGGGCCGGAGACGTCAACGGTGACGGCTACAGCGACATCGTCGGCGGCGCTGCCCACGAGGTCACGTCCATGGTCGAGTACCGGGGCGCCGCCTATGCCTTCTACGGCTCGACAACAGGACTCGATCAGAACGGCACGCGCCCGCAGGGCACGCCCGCCAACGCGGATTGGGCGGTTGTGAGTAATCAGGATTATGCCAGGTTCAGCGAATCGCTGGCCTCGGCCGGAGACGTGAATGGCGACGGGTACAGCGACGTGGCCGTCAGCGCTCCGTGGTACGACGTCTGGGTCAATCACGAGGGCGCGATCTTCGTGTGGCATGGCTCGCCCGACGGACTGGGGCCCGGCGGCAGTCCGACGAGTGCCGACTGGGCGGTCGCAGGCGACACCATCGACCGCTATCTTGGCAATGACGTGGCATGCGCCGGCGACGTCAACGGTGATGGCTACGCCGATCTGATCGCCAGCGCAGTGAGCCCGACGCCCGGAACCGACGCGTATGTCTTCCTGCACTACGGCAACGCGGGACCGGGCCTCAGTCTCCGGCCACAGCAGCGGCGTGCGGATGACAGCGCGCCGATTGCGCTGCTCGGCCAATCAAATAGCGCGGTGAGCTTCAACCTCAATGTGCTCGGACGCTCGCCCTATGGGCGCCAGCGAGTCGCCCTGGAATGGGAGGTCGAACCGCTCGGTTCGGTGTTTGACGGGCTCGGCACGCAGGTCAGCGCGTCCTACATGGATACCGACGTCACCGGCATCGTGCTCACGGAGCTTGCCTCAGGCTTGACGCCCGGTGCGGCCCACCATTGGCGAGCCCGGCTCCTGTACGACCCAGCGACATCACCGTTTCAACAGCACAGCCGTTGGTTCGCCATGCCCGGCAACGGGATGCAGGAAACAAAGCTGCGCACGCCGTTGCTGCCCCCGATCGTGGCTGTGGATGATAGCTACGATACGCCCGAAGACACGCCGCTCAGCGTGGATGCCGCCAACGGCGTGCTTGACAATGACTACGGCGGCAGCGGTCCGTTCACCGCGGAAGTAGTCAGTGATGTGTCGCACGGCCAACTCGACCTGCACGCCGACGGTTCCTTCGACTACGCCCCTGATGTGGACTACTACGGCCCAGACCCGTTCATCTACCGGGCCTTCGACGGATTTGTCTACAGCAATGAAGCAAGCGTCGATCTGGACGTCACGCCGGTGAACGATCCCCCTGTCGCCTTTCAAGACACCTATTTTGCCGAAGGCAACACGCGCCTGAGCGTTCCCGAGGAGAACGGTGTCCTGGTCAATGATGTGGATGCGGACCAGGACACGCTCAGCGCTTTTGTGATGGAGTTTCCAACCAACGGCTTGGTGGACCTCCATGAAGACGGTTCGTTCACTTATGATCCCGCCCTCAACTATCTGGGGCCGGATTCATTCACCTACGTGGCCTTCGACGGACAGGTGTACAGCGCTGAGGTCACGGTCACGATCGACGTGCTGCCTCGCACGCTTCACGTGGACGACGATGCCGGCCAAGGTGGCACCGGTTCAAGCTGGGACCTGGCTTATCGCCACCTTCAGGACGCGCTGTATCTGGCAGCAGGCGATCCAACGGTCATCGAGGTCCGCGTCGGCGCAGGCAGCTATCGGCCCGACGCGGACGAGGGCGGAAATGTCGTGCCCGACAATCCCACGGAGACGTTCCGCCTTCGCAACGGGCTGCCCATCTACGGAGGCTACCGGGGCCTCAGCGGCGGCGGGGACGAAAACGACCGCGACATCGACAGCTTTGTCACCACCCTGACCGGATTCCTCGCCACCGAGAGAAGCTACCACGTTGTCAGCAGTAGCGGTAACGACGATACCGCCGTGTTGGATGGCTTCACCATCACCGGCGGACAGGCGTTCGGCCCGGCACCGGACAACCAGGGCGGGGGCAGCTACATCACTTCCGGCGGTCCGACCGTCTCGAACTGCACTTTCACTGACAACCTGGCCGACAATGGCGGCGGTATGGCCAACATTGCTGCGACGCCCACCGTCAACGACTGTGCGTTCGAGGACAACGTGGCCACCTACTACGGGGGGGGGGTAGTCAACCGCGACGGCAGTGATGCGACTTTCGACCAATGCGATTTCACGATGAATACCGCACAGGCGGCTTCGGCATGGGGCGGTGGTATGTACTGCTATTCCAGCAGCCCGGACCTGATCGGCTGCACGTTCTTTGAGAACCACGCCCAGTTCGGCGGCGCGATGTACAACTACTGGCTCAGCAGTCCCAGTTTGACCGGTTGCCGGTTCGAGTTCAATACGGCCGATAGCTACGGCGGAGCGATGCGGAATGACTTTCAATCCAGTCCGACGATAACGGATTGCACGTTTGAGAACAACCAGGCCGGACATCGCGGCGGCGCGATCAACAATTACTGGTACAGCAGCCCGCCGATCCACGCATGCAACTTCCTGGGCAACACAGTGCTGCACGACACAGGGCTCGGCGCCGGTGGAGCCTTGTTCAACGAGGCCTACAGCGCCCCAACGCTGACCCATTGCACGCTGAGCAACAACGCCGCTCCCAACTACGGCGGCGCAGTGTTCAACTACGGAACCGCTTCCGCGGAGTTCACCAACTGTGCCTTCAGCGAAAACTCCGCCGGTCTCTTCGGAGGGGCGATGACGAACAGTCGTTCCTGCACTGCGACGCTGCAGAACTGCACCATCGCCGGCTGCACGGCTGTGCTGGGCTCCGCGCTGGCGTGTGATGGCGGGACCGGCTATCCGAGCCTAATCGAGGTCGTCGATAGCATCCTATGGAACCCCGGCGACGAGGGCGTGATCACGGATGCGTCGTCGATCATGGTCTCCTTCAGCGATGTAGAGGGCGGGCAGACGGCCATCGACGTCGGCCCCAGCGGCTCCCTGCTCTGGGGCGCCGGCAACCTCGATGCCGAACCGCTGTTTGTCAATGGACCGCTGGGCAGTCTCTACCTCAGCCAGGTCGCAGCGGGGCAGCCTGCTGAGAGTCCGTGTGTAGATGCAGGCAGCGACACCGCGGCGAACCTGGGTCTCGACACGCTCACCACACGGGCCGACGAGACCGCCGACACAGGCACAGTGGACCTGGGTTACCACTATCCGAACAAGGACTGCAACGGCAATGGCATCCCGGACCAGGACGACGTGACCGGCGACTTCGACGGAGATGGCGCAGTATCGTTGAATGACGTCGGGGGATTCGTGCAAGCACTGCTGTATCCACTCACCGGGTGCCGGGCATTGGCGGACATGAATGGCGACGGCTCTGCCAATGGACTCGACTTGCAGCCGTTCGTGGACGACGTCCTCGGTGGTGGTAGTCCATGATGGCGGAACAGCGGAGCAGCGATGGATTGACGGTCACGACAGACTTGATGTCAGACGCGTGGCAAAGAAGAATCGCCGCTCAGCACGATCCGGCTGAAACGCACCGTGAAACCAAGTCGCAGCCGCGGCTGGAGGACAACGAAAGCCCGATGTGCCTGATGACACAGGCAGTCGCCTGACAGGCCGACGCGGATGGGAATCGGCATCCCTCGACCCGATGCGCGCATTGGGCTTTGAACGACTGAAGCTCACTGGAAGACCCAGGAACTCGGCTGGTCTCTGGGTTGTGAGTATCTCAAGGGGTTGGTCGCTGCGTTGGTCGGTCGTCACTTGGTGGTGACCTGCTATCGAGTTGTCAGTGACTTGCTACTCACCTGTAATCCTCGTTCTTGACCGGAGAATGCGATATAATCCCTTGTGGGAAAAGATGTTGCGCGCCTGCCGCCGAATTCAAAATCTGGGCGTCGCGGGTTCGAATCCCTTCGCCCGCTTCCCTAAGGCTCTTTTCAGAAGAGACTTGCGCGCGACTTTTGTGGGTGGGGCGAATCGTGTTCTGCCGCTTTACGCCTTTGCGCGAAGGATTCGAAGCCCGCCCCCAATCTGCGCAACTCCTGCGAATCCATGGACCTACGCGAATAATCGGCAAGGGTAGAAGTGCCGTCGCGTCCGCTGCACATCTACCTGGTAGATGTGCAGCTCCGGTGAGCCTACGAAAACGGTGGACGTCGCTGTTTCCGTCGCTGCGAGTGTCAGGAGCCGACCAACCCCAACCACGGAGAAATACGTGTCTTCACGAGCGGCTGGCTGGGACCCCCGGTGACAAGCGCGAATGTGGTGGAGGTTCAGCAAATGCGGCTGCTCAGGAAGCGTCCTCCTTGTGGGCGGCCCTGGGGTCAGCGCGCATCGTATCAAGGAAGCGGACCCCTGCATGCCCCGACGACCCGGACGCTGGTGCTCGGGCCTTCGCTGTGTGAAGCCATGGTCCCTGCAAGTTCAGGTATTCTTCCTGCTCGTGCTCGCCCTCGCTGCATCTGTCATTCTGGGGCTCGTCGTGTACAGTAGAGCCACATCGCGCGGTGTGGCTCCTCCCCAGATGCGGCCTGCCTCCACCGCCCCGGACGAGGCTAGTGATCACCCGTAGGGGGACTTGGGCGACCGAAACAGAAGGAAACACGGACATGGAGACGATGAGTTCGAAGGCATCGGCTTGCCGCGCCGCGGCTCTTTACACTGGTTTCCTCGTGCTCGTCGCTACTGCCGCAGTGTTGTGCCTGCCGACCACGCTTTGTGCAGACGAGCCAAACGGCGTCCATTGGCCCGGGTTCCGCGGACATCGCGCCAGCGGTATCGCGGAGGGATTCGCAACGCCAACCACGTGGAACGCCGAGACCGGACTCAACATCGCTTGGAAACGCCGCATCCCGGGCCTCGGTCATTCGAGCCCTGCAATCTGGGGCGATCGGATCTTTGTCACAACCGCGATCAGCGGCAAGTCCGATCCTGAGTTGAAGGTCGGGCTTTACGGCGACGTGCGCCCCGTCGACGACGACACCGTCCACCGCTGGCTGCTCTTCTGCCTAAACAAGAATACCGGCAAGGTGCTCTGGGAGAGGACCGTCTGTGAAGGCGTGCCAAAGGTCAGGCGTCATCCCAAGGCCACTCACGCAAACTGCACACCTGCGACCGATGGGGAGTACGTTGTCGCCTTCTTCGGCTCTGAGGGCCTGTACTGCTACGACATCGATGGCAATCTAAAGTGGAACAAGGACTTCGGCCTGCTGGACTCAGGGTACTTCGCGATGCCGGACGCACAATGGGAATTCGGCAGTTCGCCGGTGATCCACGCCAAGACGATCTTTGTGCAGTGCGATGTTCAGAAGGGTTCGTTTGTCGCCGCCTACAACCTGCAAAACGGGAGCGAAGTCTGGCGCACGCCTCGGGACGACGTTCCAACGTGGAGCACGCCAACAATTCACCACGAAGGCAAGCAGACGCAGGTTGTATGCAACGGCTACAAGCATGCAGGCGGGTATGACGCTTCGACAGGCAAGGAACTCTGGCGACTCAGCGGCGGCGGCGACATACCGGTACCCACTCCCGTCGCGGGCCTGGGCTTGATCTTCCTCGCCAGCGCCCACGGTCCGGCGGCTCCATTAACGGCGATCCGGCCAACGGCAAGCGGTGACATCTCGCTACAACCCAACGAGGAATCCAATGAGCATGTGGCCTGGGTTGACCGCCGATGCGGCGTGTACATGCAGACCCCCCTCGTCTATGGCGACTACCTCTACGCCTGCAAGAACAACGGCATCCTCGCGTGCTACAGTCCGAAGACCGGACAGCGGGTCTACCGCAAGCGCCTCGGAAGTGGTCGCGGCGGGTTCACGGCTTCGGCGGTCGGCGCTGATGGGAAGGTTTACTTCACCGGCGAAGAAGGCAAGATCTACGTCGTGAAGGCTGGGCCCGAGTTCGCGATCCTCGCTGAGAACGTCATGGATGAAGTCTGCATGGCCACTCCGGCAATCTCGGAGGGCGTTCTGTTCATCCGGGCCCAGGACCACCTGTACGCCATATCCGCGCCGGGCGGTGATTAGCGCACACACCCACACCGAAACCAGCCATCACGGGGAGAAGCCTGTTCGGGGACAAACACGCTTCCGGTGCCAGGGACGCAGTAAAACACCAACTGCGGATTCAGGTGTCGTCGGGTTGGCGGATGACAATCACCCTGACGCTCACGACAGAGGATTGACGGTGAACCGCCAGTAAACCGCCTGCAGGTACCGGCGGCGTCCCGGCTGGATCACGGGCGAAACCGAACGAAAGCTCTCGTTGGCCTCGGCCTCGGAGGGGCGATCACGATCAATCTGTGTGGAGGAATCGTGCTGGCCATCTGGCTGGCTCGCGGAAAACTGACGATTCCGATACGCGGACAGGCAGTACTCTGAAGCCTGGTGATCATCCTTGTCGTGATCGGCGCGAATGAACTCTATATGCGGCAGCGATGACGTCGGTCTTGAGATTAGGGCTCCCTGGTGCGAACCGCCACATTGGCGGTGGGTTGAGCCGACTCCTACCGGATTCTTGTACGCTGGGCCTTTGCTGGGCATCGACGATTGAAAGGCGCAGTAGGCGGGACGGGACAGGCCCGATTCCTCGATCAATCGCCGAACTCCCTCGCTATCGTCTTCGATGCAGGGCTTTTTCACTTGTTGCCTTGGGACGTTGGCGAACTTGGCAGTGGGGTCGGCGTGGCGGCACGTCCACCCGCCGTCCGGAGTACCGATCTTCGTTGCGGCTATGACGGTCCTTGAGAATGCCTGTGCGTCGTGATCGAGATCATGCGTTGCGGCCCAGAGCGAGTGGGTGTGCCTGGACTGCAAACTGATGCCGTAGTGAGCAAAAGCCCAAGAACTTCTCAAGCAGCAGTACGCAGCCATCGGTGCTTCTCCTCGGGCGGCGCTGGACGAAGCGGTTCCTGCCTTGGAGGTGGCGCAAGATCGTGGAGTGGATGAAGGGCGCGTCGAAGGCGGCCAAGAGGCGCCAGGAAACGGCTACGATGCGGCTCGTTGGGCTCATGAACCGGCGTGTCCCAGTCGCCCAGCTCGATATTGCCAGCCCCCGTTCGATGTACGCAAGTTCCCCGCCGGCCTGGATCACGGTGATGCGCAAGCGCTCGGGAGTCCGCGCATTCCAGACGACGTTTCTGGGATGGATGACACCGTTGGGCCTGCTATTGGTTGCGTGCGCGACAGCAGAAAGTCTCGGTAGTTCTCACGATGCTGGCGGAGGTTGCTGCGATAGGACAGATTGGCCACCAGTGCGACCAGCGGCTTGCGCCAGTGCCACAGGCTGCTCCAGACGCGGCGTAATGTGTTCCTCAGCGAATAGAACGTCTGGTCGCACGTCTCCATTTCCCGAACGATGTCCGCGCAGGAAAAGTTTCGGTAACGGGCCACGGGGAACGTCAGCGTGTAGTGCTTCCAGTCTTCCGGAAACCTGTCGGCGGCAATCCGACCCTGTGCCGCGAGCTCGTCCCACAGCCGCGTACCGGGCAGCGGCGTAAGGAACAGGGTATTGAGAATATCGACGCCGTAGTGCTTCGCCGCCTCCGCAATCCGCCGGCCGATGCCGGACTCATCCGTGTCCAAGCCCATGATGAACGAGCCTGCAACGAGGATCTTGTGCCGCCGGATGCGGCGCACCGACGCGGCGAAGTCGCGGCCATTCACGAGGTTGAACTTCTTGCCGACTTCCTGCAGGCCTGCGGCCGTCGGCGATTCGAAGCCGATGAAGACACCGACACAACCGGCCTTCGCTGCCAGTCTCAGCAGTTCCTCGTCGTCGGCCATGTTAATCGTTACCTGGCCAATCCACCGCTTGCGCAGCTTCGCCTGGATCATGGCGCGGAACAGGTCCTTCGCCCGGGCGATATGTTGACGACTCGTGCCGATCAGATTGTCGTCCACGACAAGAACGAGCTTCTCTCGAATCGTGCCGAACTCACGCACAACATCGGCGACGGGCCGCTGCCGATAGCGGTAGCCGTTGAATGCGGTCACGCTGCAAAAGCTGCAATTGAGCGGACAGCCGCGCGTGGTCTGAATCGAGCCGAACGCGTAATCGCGGGTCAACAGGTCGTGCCGGGCGGGTGGCACTTCGTCCATTTTCGCATGCGTCCCCTCATAAAGGGGCCGCAAGTCGCCCTGCCGGATGTCGGCCAGAACCTGTGCCCAGACGAGCTCAGCCTCCCCCGTCACCACAGCATCCGCGCGAGCCGTGGCCTCGTCCGGGCACATCGTCGCGTGAATGCCGCCCATAACGACCGGCACGCCGCGGCCACGGAAATGCGCCGCGACTTCATAAGCGCGATTCGCCTGAGAGGTAAACGCGGTAACACCCACCAAGTCGGGAGGCGGCAGGGCCGCGTAGTCTGGCAGGCGAATGTTCTCGTCGAAGATCGTGATCTCCCACTCCGGCGGCGTCAGCGCGGCGAGCGCCATCAGGCCCAGCGGTTTCCAGACGCGGGAGCGATTCCACCGGCTTCTCTTGATGTCGGTCAGGCCCACGAGCGGGTTGCGCGGGTTGATCAGGTGAAGGCGAATGGTCGCAGCCCTTTCAGATTTGCCGCATTCCGGGCAGTGTCCCTTGACGTTGCCTCACGCCTCAGATCCGCGCCGTCGGCACGATCCGAGGAAACTCCTCAAGCAGGTCAGGACCCAGTTGATCGAGACGGCCCGCATAGCGCTACTCGCCGGGATTAGCGGTTTCCTCGTCCGCACCGCGCGAAACCTCCCCATCATCGGCAAGCGGTGAGCCGCCCGGTTCCTCGCCGTTCAGGCGGCGTTCCCGTTTCTGCACCGCCCTCTGCGCCTTATCGAATTCACGCTGTCGTTTCTGATGTTCGCGTTGGCGTTTCTGAACGGACGGTCGTTTCCGTGCCATCTTGACTCCCTTACGGGTTGAACGCTGGCGTCAGGCTGGAATGGCGTCGCCTTCAAGCCAGCGACTAAGCCCAATGATACTGGCTCCGACGCGTGTCGAAAAGACGGCCTGGCATTTCACGTCCCAGTTGCCGACCCCTCTGCTCGGTTCCCCTTGTTCCAGACTGGCATCGCCTCGATTCGTTTGCGCAGCATGTCGAACGTGGTGTCGGCGCGGTCGTTAAAGTCTTGCAGCGACTTCATCGCATCGATACTCGTGTCGTGCATCGGCCAGCCAACGGTACTTCGCTTGCCGACGATGTGCCGTTTCATCTGCCCGAAGAGCACACAGGCGCGCTGCCAGCCGAACAGCCGGCACAGCGCGCCCGTGATGTCCCACGCAACCGCCGCAACGTCGTCGTACACGACGCCTTTGCCGCTGGCATCGAGCGCCTCGGCATTGCGGCACCAATTGTCCGCATGCTCGAGCAGCGAGAGCAACTGCGTTTTTTCGTCGGGCATCATGGCCGACGTTACTCGCTTTCCTTCGGGTGTTGTCGCTTCAGCTTCGCGCCCTCGATATCGAGCGTGTCCAGCTCATCTACGGCGAACCGTCTGTGTGAACTTCTTGCACCGCGAAGTCCGTGCGACAACAGGTTTATCAGCGTCTGCCACCACCGCCACCACCGCCACCACCTGCGGGGCGCGGCTTGGCTTCATTCACCTTTAGCTCGCGACCGCCGTGGTCCTTGCCGTTGAGCGCCGCAATGGCGGCTTCGGCTTCGGCGCTCGAACTCATCTCAACAAACCCGAAGCCCTTGCTCTGGCCTGTGCCCCGATCGCTGATCACAGTCGCGCTGTCCACCGTCCCGTGCCCGGCAAACAACTGCTGAAGGTCACCGTCAGTGACGTCGTAGCCAAGGTTTCCGACATACAATTTCCGTTCCATCATGAATCTCCGATTGGCCCGCTGTCTTGGTTCCTATCCTCACCCCCACCCACTGCTTCGAGTCCGCGAACTGCAGGAGACCGGCGGTCAATGCCGGCCTGGTCCGTCAGGCAGCCATTCAGATTCTGGCGTGGCCTGCCGGAGTCTTTTTCTCACACAGAGCGGTTCTGTACCGAAGTGGCAGTGCTGGCGAGGCGCGAAATTGGATCATCGAGCTCTTTAAATTACCTGCGGCACCCGCCGCAATTCACCACCCGACGACGTGCAACACATACAGGGAGAACCCTGCGCGCCACGCGGCGTCAGGCCATCAATCGAGCCTCAGTGACCAGTCCGTTTCGGGAGAAAGAACCCGCGACCGCGGGCAGGTCCTCTGGAAGAGGAAGAATCAGAGAAGATCGCTACTGCGGGTAGCTTAGCCGGGTTGGCCCCAGTCCGCAACCCCGATTCTCGATTATCTGAGGAGTCCGCAGAAGAAACTCCATCCCAGGCCACGGGGTGCCCCTCGGTGACTTCGGCGTGGAGCGGTGGCGAGGCAAGCGATCCTTGCAGATTCGATTGGAGGACGCAGCGTCACGAATCTGCACGATTCGAGGTACATTCTCACACCCGCGGTATCGGGAGACGAATCAAGTCACGCAAAACGCGATCAGACCACGCGTCGCCGGCGATGCTGCAAGCCGCCGACCTGCGGGTGTTGAGTCGCAGTTGTTGAGCCGGATTCCATTGTCGGCGATGATAAGATCATCTGGCGTCGCCGGCGACTTTGTAGCTCGCCATATCCGGCACTTCGGTGTAGGATGACGGTTGGGATCGCCGGGAACGCGGAGAGCGGGTGGATGGACCCTGGTAGCGGTTTCGAGCTCCGCGAACACATAAGCGCGATCAGGGGGTGTTCCTCGCATTCCGTCGGGCCGAACGACGCAACCTGATGTGAAGAGCGCGAAGCGCACCGGCTCGACACGAGCCGGCTACGAAGCGAGCCAACTCATGCCGAAGCTTGAGATCAAGACCAAAGGAAGCAAGAAGACCATCGCTTTCAAGGGCTCTCGACTCACGATCGGCCGGCAATCCGACAACGACATCGTGCTGGAAGATCGGGTCGCTTCGCGCCGGCACTGCGTTCTCGAACAGGTCGGCGGCGGTTTCAAGCTGATCGACCTCAAGAGCCACAACGGCACCTGGCTGGGTGAGAACCGCATCCTCGAGGCGCCATTGGAGTTCGGCGAGGCGTTTCGCATCGGGGGGACGTACATCCGCCTGCTGCCGGACGAGGCGTCCAGGGCAGCGGCGAAAAGCCTGCCCGTAGCAGAGATCATTGTTGAAGAGGAGGTAATCGAAGAGCGACCCCGGCCGTCCTCCCGCCCCGTGGATGTCGCCGATCGCCTGACCGCGCGGTCGATGGTGGCAGGCCCGTTGTCGAAGCAGTTGGCGCCGCTGATGGAGGCGTGCATCAAGGTGCCGGTTCCGGAAGGTGCGCCACAGGTCGCCGGAGACGTGCGTCTGCTGAATCGCAAGTCGGAACCCATCTCGATTGAAAGAGGGGCGAAGTCGAGGCCCGCCGAGGCGCTGCTGGCGTTTCGCCAGTTATTGTTAGCGGCGTTCCGCGCTCGCTCGACAGACATTCATATTGAGCCCAAGTCGGACGTGTTCGCGCTGCGTCTTCGTATTGACGGCTTGCTGCACCCGGTCGGCGAAGTCACGAAGAAGATGGGCGTGGCGATCCTCAATGTGATCAAGGTGCTTTGTGAGCTGGACATCGCCAAGCGAAGCATCGTGCAGGAGGGCGGTTTCGCCGTGGAGCTTCCAAGCCGGCGGGTGGACTTCCGGATCAGCTTCACGCCGACGGTCCACGGGCAGAAGCTTGCCTTGCGATTCCTGGACAAGGGCGCCGTGCCCGATCAGTTCGAGAACCTGGGCATGGATCTCGACGCCGTTGCGGAGCTGACTCGAATCTGCGAACAGGACGCGGGTATGATCATCCTGTCCGGCCCGACGGGCAGCGGTAAGACGACCACGCTCTACACGGCGTTGAAGACGATCAACGCCGAAACCCGCAACATCGTCACCATCGAAGACCCGGTCGAGTACGACCTGGCCGATACGACTCAGATCTCCATCGATCCGGTGCACAACCTGACCTTCGCTTCGGTGCTTTCATCGATCCTGCGTCAGGACCCGGACGTGATCCTCGTGGGTGAGATTCGCGACCAGGAAACAGCCAAGATGGCGATGCAAGCGGCGACAACCGGGCACCTGGTGCTCACGACGCTGCACGCGAGGGACACGGTGGGCACGGTTTTCCGCCTTTTGGATCTTGGCGTGGAACCGTTCCTGATCGCCAATGCCGTTTCGATGTGCATGTCGCAGCGTTTGGTGCGCATCCTGTGCCCGAATTGCAAGCGGCCCTACCGACCGGGCGCGAGCCTCGTTCGGCGGATGAGCCTGGAGAACCGGCCGTATGGGGATTTCTACCAGGCTGTCGGGTGCAAGCAGTGCATGGACGTCGGTTATCGAGGGCGGATGGCCCTTTTCGAGTTGTTGTCCTTTAGCTCGCTTGTTCGCGACGTGGTCCTGACCTCGCCCACGATCTCCGATATTCGCAAGGCGGCCGGTGAGTGGATGTTCCAGTCGCTGGCGGATAGCGGCTATCGCAAGGTCATCGAGGGGGTTACGACTTTTGAGGAGGTGGATCGCGTGTCCAGCATGGCCTGATGCCGGCCTCTTGTGGCGGTGGTGTGGCCCATCATCCAATTGAGGTGGCCAGTGTGCGTTTTTGCGGTTTTCGCCGGGGGGCAAACAGCGTAGAATAGTCGTTTTGCGTAGCTGCAATGCTGCAACGGACTTGAGCAAACCTGGACACTCAAAGTCGGCGATTGCCGGCCGACTTTGAGTCTATGGAATTCAGAAGGTAGGGAACCCACGCGACTGCAGGCTGAGGCGTGGCGGCGGATTCTGTAAGGGGGTTGATCAGCGCTGCGGTCCTCGTTGGGCCACCAAAGAGTCAGCACCCGGTCTTGCCGAGGCCGGCTGGAGCAGTTTGAAGGATTGAGTGTTGTACCGGCGCCAAGGCCGGTGGAATCAAGAAGGCCAAGTTCCGTTGCCTCACCGGCTTTGGCGTCGGAGCTGCAGGCAAACGTGAAACGCCAAAGCAGAGTCAAGCGGTAGAGCCAATGCCAGCCACCATGATTCCCGCGTTCTTTCAGAATGCCCTCCCGCTCGCGGCCTTGCCGGAGCGGGGCGGTTACTTCAGCATCGTTTCGATCATCCTGTTCATGCTGTGCATCGTGCTGTGGGCGTACAGTGCGGCCTGGGTCCGCAAGGACATGCAGAAGAACCGCGCCATCCAGGGTCCGTGGGTCGCCGCAGTGTGCGGCGCTGGCGCACTTTGCCTCGTGGTGTGGCTCGTCGTGCCGATCTTCTGGATCGGACTGATTCTGTTCGCGGCGGGTTTCGGTGGGACGTTCATCGCCTTTGCCGTCAAGCACAACGGGAAAGTCGCGCCTGCCCGGTCAATCCTCACGAAGGCCCACCTGGATCGCGTGATGAAGGGCTCGAAAAAGGGGCCGGCCAAGACTAACGATACGTCCAAGGATCGGACGCGAATCAAGAACCACGAGGGGAAAGCCCCCAAGTGGCCGACCGATCCCGCCGAGCGGGACGCCTATCGGGCTTTGCAGGACCTGATGTTCGACGCAATCTGGCGCCGCGCCAGCGACGTCCGCCTCGACCTCGTCCCGGGGAAGCCTGTCAAAGTGGTGTACAAGGTTGACGGCGTGGAGCGTGCCCGGGAGCCGGTCGTGGCGGAATTGGGGCCGGGACTGTTCAAGCACTTCAAGAAGATCGCCGGCATGGACCCCGAGGAACATCGCCGGCCGCAGGAAGGCAGTTTCAAGGCGGCGATCGGCGCTGAAGGCAAGTCGGAAAAGGCCGCCGACGTCGGCGCAAAAACACTCGGGAGTACGGCTGGCCAGCGGATAATCCTGAAGCTCTTCACGGAGGCGAGCAAGTTCCGCCTGCCGGACATCGGATTGACGCAACCTCAGCTCAATCTGTTCGAGAAGCTCGTCGCCGCACCAAAGGGCGTTCTCATTTGCGGCGGTCCCCGAGGGAGCGGGACGACAAGCACACTCTATGCGATTCTGCGGTCGCACGACGTCTTCATGAAGCACATCCACACGCTGGAAACCGCCAAGGCGATGGACTTGGAGAACATTACGCAACACGTTTTCGACTCCAAGGCCAGCGAAGTGGCCTTTGGAAAACGGTTCCGGTCCATTCTGCGAATGGAACCGGACATCTGTATGGCGTCCGACATTCCGGATGCCGAGACGGCCGCAAACGCGGCGGCTGCCGCCAAACAGGGCAAGAAGGTTTATCTCGGTATGCAGGCGCGGGATTGCTTCAGCGCATTGCGACATTACCTGCAGGGCGTCGGCGATCCAGCCGCGGCCGCATCAAGCCTGCTCGCGATCTGCAACCAGCGGCTTGTCCGCGTGCTGTGTCCGGAGTGTCGCCGCGCCTACAAGCCGGACCCCAAGCTGCTCAAGAAGGGCAACCTGCCGATGGACGAGAATCGTCCGTTCTACCGGCCGCCGAATCCCAATGAGATCGAGGTGGACAAGCAGGGAAACCAACTGCTGTGTCCGGTCTGCCAGGGTTCGGGTTATCTGGGCCGCACCGGGGTATTCGAGCTTCTGTACATTGATAGTGAACTCCGAAGCCTGATCGCCAAAGGCACGCCCCTGCCAACGCTTAAGGTGGAAGCGCGAAAGAAGAAAATGCGGTATCTCCAGGAGGTGGCGTTGCAGAAGGTCTACGACGGCATGACCAGCATCAACGAGGTGCTCCGCGTGACCAAGGAAGGCGCTGCGAAGACTGCGAAGTCTTGAGGGAAGCTAACGGCTAGTAGCTAGTCGCTTGGGAGAGGCTGTCCGATGCTTTTATCAATCGTTGCCGGACTCATGGTAATACTCGTGGCCGCTTTCTGGGTATACCAGGGCTTCTTCAGCTCGCTGATCATGTTCCTGGATACCGTCGTCGCGTGCATGATCGCCTTCGGTTTCTACGAGCCCCTGCACGCGGTCTGGGCGGATTCCGAAGCGATGCAGGGCATCGGCCGGCCTGTCGCGCTGATGTTGATCTTCGTGGCTACGCTGGTCGTTCTTCGTGTTGCGACTGACAAGATCGTCCCCGACGGCGTCAGTCTTCAACTCGAAACCGATCGCACGCTGGGAGGCGTGTGTGGCTTCTTCACCGGCATGATCCTGGTCGGTACCGGCCTGGTGGCGGTCCAGATGCTACCGACAGGGCCGTCAGTCCTGGGCTATAGCCGGTTCGTGGCTGATGCCGAGGGCAGGACCGTCAAGAAGGGCCTGGGTTTCCGGTCCGACGAGTTCACGGTGGGCATGGTCAATATGCTCTCTGCGGGGGGGTTCGGCGGCGGTAACCCGTTTGGGCAGGCCAAGCCCGGTCTGCTGGACGAACTGTATGCCCGCCGCGCGGTCCCCCAAGTTGGCGCCCGGGTACGCGTGCCGGAAGACTGCCTGCGCGTGATCGCCTACTGGGAGGCATCCCAGATCAACGAACTCAGACAGAGGATGCTGGGGGCGGAACTGAAGCGCGACTTCACGCCGGTCAGTGCCGAGGGGTTCAACAAGTTCCTGGTGTGCCGGGTTCAACTCAATCCCAGTGCCGCCGCGAAGGAAGACCAGAAGATCCGTTTTCGCGTTCCACAGTTCCGCGTTGTGGGGCCGCCTCCGGCCGGCGCGGGAGAGAGTGAACAGCCGACCGAGTTGATTCTGGCGTGCGGCATGAGCGACGTGTATACGCACAAGGGACTCGAACTAGCGAACATCGCGCCGGGGCAGGCAAACAAACTGGTGCGATTCAGTCCGGAGACGGACCTGATCCTCGGACCCGAAATCGCCAAGTCCATCCAGCAGGGCGGCAAGGGCTACGAGTTCGACGTGGTCTTCGAAGTGCCCCAGGATTTCGTGCCCTGGCACATTGCCTTCAAGGACGGGGCGGTTGCCGAGATCACCCGGAAAATGTCGCGCAAGGAATCGCCCGGCCCTCTCGGATCGGGCTCGGCCGCCGCCCCAAGCGAGCCGACCGCCGAGCACGGCCAGAGTTCCGTCGAGGTCGGGGCGGCGCCTGCGGGGCGCACACACTTTGCCGATGCCATCGAGGAGCGTACGGGCGTCTCTTCGAGACTGCCTCTCCCGCTGGACGGGAGTGTCTCGTTCGTGGCCAGAAGTCTGCGCGGCGGCAAGCTCCACGAAGGACACTTCTGGGTCGAAGTCCCGGAGAATCCGGAGGCGGTGTCTTCTGTCGTGACGGAGTTTGCGGTCCCGAGCGGCAAGGTGATGGTGCAGGTCGGCGCGGAGCAGAACATGCCCGAGAGCATGTTCGGCAAGGCGCTCAACTATGCCGCAGCAGTCGCGTCTCAGATCAGCGTCCGGACCTCGGACGGACGGCAGTACTATGCCCAGGGCGTCTATTCCGCCGCGCCCGTCGGCGGCAAGATGATCTTCGAGATACAGTACTGGCCGAATGCCGAGATACCGGAGCGGTGCCTCAAAACCCACGAGCCCAAGAAGCTCACCAAGTCCGTCATGGAAAACGCGAACCCCGAATCGCGAAAGTTCGGCTACCTCTTCCTGGTTGACCCCGGCGTGGAGATCACGATGTTCTCGCCGATCCAAAACAAGGAACAGGCACTCAAGATCACCGTACCGGGCTGAGGAAACGCGTGGATGCCAGCCGGGGCAGGGCGGGGCCGCGGACTTCAGCCCGCGCGGCGCCTCACTGGCCCGGCCGTGCTCCGTTTCCACATCCCGCTCGTCGAACCCGACGTGCGGATTCCACGCACCCTGCGTGGTTCATCAGGCGTTTCTCTTTTCTCCTCCAGTGGCGGCAATCGGACTATCATGGTGTGATGTCAAGAACTCCGGCAGTGAGGTCCTCTGCGCCGCTCAAGCGTGTCCTCCAACTCGTGCAGCGTTTCAGGCAGCACCTGGAAACCGACAAGCAGCAGCCCTACAACGAAACGCAGATCCGACGCGAGTTCATCGATGCGCTCTTCAAGGCCCTCGGATGGGACGTCGACAACCATGACGGACACGCCGAGGCCCACAAGGACGTGATCCACGAGGATGCCATCAAGGTCGGCGGCTCGACCAAGGCCCCGGACTACTGCTTTCGCATCGGCGGCGTTCGCAAGTTGTTCGTCGAGGCCAAGAAGCCCTCGGCCACAGTCAAAGACGACCCCGGCCCGGCTTACCAACTGCGCCGCTACGCCTGGACCGCGAAGCTGCCCCTGGCGATCGTCACCGACTTCGAGGAATTCGCCGTCTATGACTGCCGCATCCGCCCCCGACCGACAGACAAGCCGGCCACCGCCCGCGTCAAGTACATCACCTACGATCAGTTTGCCGACCGCTGGGCGGAAATCGCCGACGTCTTCTCCAAGGATGCCATCCTCCAGGGCTCGTTCGAGAAGTACGCCGAGTCCAACCGGCGCAAGCGGGGCACGGCCGAGGTCGACACGGAGTTTCTCAAGGAGACCGAGCGATGGCGCGAGCTGCTGGCGTGCAACATCGCCCTGCGAAACGCCGGTCTGTCGGTCCGCGATCTGAACTACGCGGTCAGCAAGACCATCGACCGCCTCATCTTCCTGCGCATGTGCGAAGACCGCGGCGTCGAGACCTACGCCCAGCTCCGTATTCTGCTCAGCGGTTCCGAGGTCTACGACCGCCTGCGAACCATCTTTCGCAGCGCCGACGATCGCTACAACTCCGGCCTGTTCTACTTTCAGCAAGAGAAGGACCGTGTGGACTCGCCCGACGAGCTTACGCCCGGCCTGATAATCGACGACGGCGTTCTCAAGGACATCATCAAGGGGCTCTACTATCCCGATTGCCCCTACGAGTTCTCCGTGCTTCCCGCCGAGATCCTCGGGCAAGTTTACGAGCAATTCCTCGGGAAGGTCATTCGGCTGACCCAGGGCCACCGGGCCGTCGTCGAGGAGAAGCCGGAGGTCAAGAAGGCGGGCGGTGTTTACTACACGCCGGCGTACATAGTGGACTACATCGTCAAGCACACGGTCGGTAAGCTGCTGGAGGAACGGGTGCCGGGGGTCGGGGGTCGGGGATTGGGGATTGGGGGCCGGGGGTCGGGCGGAACGGGAGATGACGATGGCGATCAAGACGTATCGAGACCTGGAGGTATCGCAGAAGGCGATGGACCTCGTGGAGTTCGCCTACCGGCTGACAGAAACACTGCCCACAGGGGAACGCTACGGACTGACGAGCCAAATCCAGCGGGCGGCGGTTTCGATCCAGGCCAATATCGCCGAGGGCCACGGGCGGATTCATCGCAAGGAGTATCTCCATCACCTGTCGATCGCCCGGGGATCACTGATGGAATTGGAAACCCACCTCACTCTGGCCGTTCGCCTCACTCTGCTGGCGCGGCAAGACGTTCTTCCGGCGTGGGATCTCGCTCAGCAGGTCGGCAAGCTGCTGAACGGTCTCATCGCCGCCCTCCGAAGAAAGGCCTGACAAGCGGTCCCCGATCCCCGATTCCTGGCCCCCTCCGCGTCCTCGACCCAGCCTGCGGCGCGGGCTCTTTCCTGTTGGGGGCTTACGAATACCTCCTCTGCTGGCATTTGGACTACTACACGACAAACGCCCCCGAAGAATGGGCCCGCGGCAAGAACCCACCCATCTGCCAAGCTCCCCGAACCCCGACCCACGGCCCCCGACCCACAGCCCCGACTTATCGCCTGTCGATCACCGAGCGCAAGCGCATCCTGCTCGATCACATCTACGGCGTGGATATAGACGGTCAGGCCGTCGAGGTGACCAAGTTGTCGCTGCTGCTGAAGGTGCTCGAAGGCGAGTCGCAGCAGACGCCCGACAACCAGCCACACCTGTTCCACGAGCGGGCTCTGCCCGATCTGAGCAGCAACATCAAGTGCGGCAACAGCCTGATCGGCCCCGACTTCTACGATGGCCAGCAGATGGGCATGTTCGACGAGGAGGAGCGGTATCGGATCAACGCCTTCGACTGGCAGGCCGAGTTTCCGGAGGTCTTTGGGGTTCGGGGATCAGGATCGAGAACCAAGCGTGCAAACCCCGGCCCCCAGTCCCCGACCCCCGACCCCCGATCCCCGGCACCTGATCACCGCTCTGGCTTCGATGTGGTGATCGGGAATCCTCCGTACCTGTCCTTCTCCGGGCGCCAGGCGACAGAACCGTCAAAAGCCGAACGAGTCTATTTCGGGCGGCATTATCAGAGCGCCGGGTGGCCCACATCGCACGGCCTGTTTGTGGAGCGCGCACTGAAGGACCTGTCCAGGCGCTTCGCCGCGTTTATCGTGCCGGATCAGATGGGGCACCTTGGTGGATACCAGTCGGTGCGGCAGGCGATCACTCAGCGCGCCGGCCTGACGGAGGTGCGCTATTGGGGCGAATCGGTCTTCAAAGGCGTTGTGACGCCCGCGCTGACCTTCGTGGCGGACAAGACTTACCGTGGCCGGACCCTCATTCAGCTACCGGACGGTGAGCGGCACAGTGTGAAGTGCGAGGGTGGCGGTGAGTGGACACCGTCCGAGGCGCGCCATCTGATCGCCAAGCTGCGCAACAATTCGCATTCGCTCGGTAATCTGGTGGCGGACCCCGGCGTGCATACGGGGAACTGTTCGAAGAAGCTGATCCTGCCCGCGGGCGAGGCGAAACCGGGCTGCATGCCGATACTGGAGGGCAAACAGGTTTCCCGGTACCGGTGCGATCGCCCGGCCAAGGTGCTGAAGTTGGACTACCCCGCAAAGCGGGGCGAGTACTTCACGATTCGGCCAAAGCACAGATACACCGATGCGCCGTTCGTGATCCGACAAACCGCGCCATGTCCACTCGTCGGGCCGCGCGAACACGCAGACTATTTCCGCAACTCGCTTCTAGCGCTGTACCGGCCGCGAGACGGCACCGATGTGCGGTACCTGGTCGGCCTACTGAACTCGCGGCTCATCCGCTACGTCTATCGCCAGACCGTCCGGGAATCGCGGCAGAAGGCCTTTCCGCAAGTGAAAGTGCGATCTCTTCGCGAACTGCCGATTCGCGAGATTGACCTGGACGTTCCTGAGGACAAACGGCGGCACGATCGAATGGTACAGCTTGTGCAGCAAATGTTCGATCTCCACAAACAACTCTCGGCCGCCAAAACGCCCACGGGCAAGACAGTCCTGCAGCGTCAGATCGACGCGACGAACAAGCAGATCGACCGACAGGTCTACGAGCTCTACGAGCTGAGTGACGACGAAACCCGCATCGTGGAGAAGGCGGCAGATGTTTGAATGTTACGCTCAATGAGCAAGCCTCCGTCAAGTAGGCACCGAGCGGAGGGGGTACCGCTACAGAGGTGGTATCATGTATGCGCGGCAGACCGTCGTGCCGCGCAATCACTCTGACGCCGACGTTGACAAGACTTCCACAACGGGCGGTCAGGAACCGCGAAGAAACAACATAGGTGATTGCCGGCTTGGTCGGCCCCCAGGCTTTGCCGTTTGGCGGATCAGCCATTCATCTTGTTCTTGCGCGAGTTCTTAGTTCAGCAGGAGGACGATGAAGTCCTCGATGTCCTCCTGCTCCGTATTGCCGTCGACATGCGAGCAGTACTGGTCCTCACCAAACTCCGGTGGCAACCCGAGCTTGGCCCGGACGAAGCCGCCGATGTCATCACCATTG
>JBDRKQ010000157.1:0-4270 GCA_043813895.1 Planctomycetota bacterium | reverse complement strand
GCGTACTCGATCGACTTGCAGCAGACAGTGATCAGCCACATGGCCGAGCGCATGTTCCCGCCGAAGACGCCGATGGAAGCGGACCAGTGGTACTGGGCCTACTACCAAGTGCGGCGGCGCGCCGAGGCGGCGAGATGGGTGGACTTGGTCATGCCCGACATGGCTGGAGAGTCCCTGACCGCGGAAGTCACGACCCCGAAAACGTTTCGCGTCATCCACAGCCTGTTGAACAAGTCCGCCGGCATCCTGCTGCTAGTGGACGCCGCGCTAGCCGCCAACGGCTCCACGCAGCCGGACTTCTCCGCGATGAAGATGCTGAGCTACATCGACAGCATGTGCGGCGGCAAGAGCGGGCGGCACGTGCAGACGCCTATCGCCCTACTGCTGTGCAAGGCCGATCACAACCCTGAGTGCTTCGACAATCCTCAAGAGTTCGTCCAGGCCAATCTGAATCGTGTCTGGAACCTGTGCGATAGCCGGTTTGCAAACGTCGCGTTCTTCGCATCGAGCGTCGTGGGTTCGCTGGGCTATGCGACGGCGCAGGACAGCGTCGTGCCCATCCCTTTGCACACCGCCTTGCGAGGCGTCCTGGAGCCGTTTGAATGGATGATCGATCAACTGTGAAGCCGCAGGCGGCCCCTTCGGCTGAACGGGTGCATGTGGATCAGGTTATCTTCACCTCCGTCCGGTCGGTGACGGCCGAGGGCTATCGCATCATCGCCGCCAGCGGTGGCGTGAAGCCCGAGGAGAAGGCGGAGATCATTCGGCGGGCTCCCTCACACGGGAGCTTGTGCGAAGCTGAGCCGCAAGCCCGCGCGCTGTCGGCGTACCCACTCAATGGGGGCCGATACTGTGTTGCGCTGTCACAGTATGCCGGTGTGGAACACACCGCACGCGGCGGCTTGCGCGTGCATACCCACATCGTGGTGTTGGATCAGCAGGATTATCCCGCGTTTGGCTGCAATGCCGTCCGTGTGTATGCCGCTCTTGCGGACGCCGTTGGAGGCAAACCGGTCCTGGACCCACCGCGGCAGTTGGATCGACTGGAGTTGCCTATCACCAGACCAAAGACGCAGGCGGCTACCGATGTCGCGTGCGCGGAGGACGCGGTGCGCTTTGGCAGTGAGCCGCAAGGGGAAGGCCAACCACAGGCAGCCGAAGTCCTGCCCATCCTGCTGGGCGTGTTGGAGGGTGACGAGCAGATTGTCACTGGTGCGTCCGATCGGTTCGATCTGCTCGAACAGGTGCTAATCGCATTGCCACTGACAGCCCGACGATCGTTGGCGGTTTCCGTCGGCCTGAACTACTCGCCCAGTCGGCGTCTCGGCCTGTGCTTCGTGCCGCGTGACAACGGAGAAACAAAGCGAGCAACGCGCGGCCGGAAGGTCCGTATGCTCGACGCGAGCGCCCATCGCTCCCGACAGTCAACGTCTGAACAGAGCCGCGCGTATCAGCAAGCGGGCAGCGCCCAACAGTAAGGGCCCTCCCATTCGGACGAGGACCGCTCCCTCACAGTCGCGGCTCTGATCCAGCCTCCTCGACATGGACGCTCCTCCTCACGGCACGCTGGGGTTTATGCTGCCCGAGCAGCTCCGGGGCTTTTGGGCGACGGCGGACGCGCACAAAACGGCGACCACAGGCACGCGCTACACAGGGTTGTACCGCCCCCGACATAGGAAGACGCCGCTTACTTCTTCTCGCCCTTGTCGGCCTCGCCTTTGTACTTATCGAGCGTCTTGGTGAGCTCTTCGGCCATCGGCCCGCCGTTTCCTTCGAGGCTGTCAGCGGCCCTTTGCTGGTACTTGATCGCTTCCTTGAGGTTGCCTTTCTCGTAATACACGCGAGCAAGGGTGTCGAGGATGGCTGCTTCCTTGCCATCGGTGAGTTCGTTGGCTCTCGTAGCAGCCTTCATGGCCAGGTCCAGGTCGCGCTTCTCGAGGCCCTTGTCGTCGACAATGCACCAGGCCCATTCGTTGAGTGCGTACCCGTTGTCCCAAGCTTTCTCGACGGCCATCGCTGCATACTTGTAGGCACGTTCGTACTCACCCTGCTTGCCGGCGATTAGCACGAACTTCATGACCTGCAGGCGTGTGTTGCCTTCATCGAGGGCAATGAGTTCGTCAACAGTCTTGATCGCCGCCGCCCAATCCTCCGCTTTCAGGCTCTTGGAGTATTGCTCCTGAAATGCCTGAAGCTTTTTCTCCAATGCCTGCTGCTTCTCAAACTCCTTCTTGAAGGGCTTGCGGTCCCACGTGCCTTTGACAACGGCGTCCAGCGCGTCGTCCATGACCATGGGATGACCGATCCACTCGATCTTGCCGCTCTTGCCGATGATGAACGCGGTCGGGATGCCGTTCTGGTTCGCCGCAAGCATGTAATCCTTGTCCGCCGACTTGTCCGGGTCCGTAGCAAGCGTGTATTCCGTACGATCGTTGTGGGTCTTGCCCTCCTTCTCATACTTCCTTGCCAGGAACTCCGTGACCGTCTCCAACTCCTCGTTGCTTACGCCGATGATCGTCACATCCTTGTCGGCGTACTTCTTCTGCAACTCGGAAAGGTGGGGCATCCCGGCGACGCACGGCCCGCACCAGGTCGCCCAGAACTCCAGCACATACACCTTGTCCTTCTCGAACTTGGTGACCTTGTCACCCTTAATCCAGTGTGAAATCTCGATGGCGGGCGCCTTGTCGCCGATTGTCAGCTTTGCGTCGTCATCATCGGCCGTCGCAACGGTCGGCACGCCAAGCAACAGTCCGGCGAGAGCGACGCACGCAACACAACATCCAGTCTTCTTGTTCATATAACCCCTCCCATCCGGGCCGTCGTAGTCTCGACTTGCCTGTATTACTTCTTGTCCGCTTTGAACTCGACGAGGATGGCCTCGCTGACCATCTCGGCCTCGCCTGCGGTCTTCATCTTCATCTTCACCGTCTGCCCCGGAATCTCCTCGCTCATCCACGTCTTGGAAGTGACAGTGTTCCCGTCCTGCTTGACGGTGCTCTCGGTCCATTCGGTCTTGATCTTCTTGCCCGCCACTTCGAGGACCTCCTTGCCCTGCTGGATCTTGGGCTTCTCAATGGACTTGTCCTTGGGAAGCGGCATATCTTCCGGCTTGGGCTTGTCGATCTTCGCGGGGATATCCTGCATCGTCGCGGGCATCTTGATCTCTTGCCCGTTGGCGATGGTGACCATCTCCAGTTCAATGACCGCCTTCTCGCTCGTGAGCTTCTTGAGAGTCGTGGTCGTGGTGGTCTTGGTCTTCATCTCCACCCCACCGACCTTGACCGTACTGTCCATCTTGCTCTTGGCGAAGCTGCCGACCTTGAACTGCGCCCAGTGCTTGTACTGTGGGTTGTCGATCTTCTCGCCGCCGGCCACGGGCGTGACCAGCAGACCACACAACGCAAGGGCGCAACAACCCGCGATCAGATTCCTTTTCATGTGGATTCCTCCAGGTAGAAGTCTCAGGTGAGCCATCGAACGTAACGGGATGCTAGGAGCCCGATGTCTGTTCGTCAAGCTGGACGGCCATAACAGGGAATGAGAACAGCCCTTCCGTAGCTCTCGAAAGGGGTAGGCCCTTCGCGGGCGGTTTTGCTATGCTACCGCCATGAGCATTCCGGTGATCCTGCCAGATGTGAAGGCCCAACGCTATGCCTGCCGCAGTTGCACGAAGTGCTGTCGCGAACTCGTCGTGGACATCACCGAAGCGGACCGTCGGAAGATCGACGGGCAGAAGTGGGCAGGCAAACTTGGCGCCGAACCATACGTGCGCAAGGGCCGCCGCTGGATGCTCAACCACAAGCCCGAAGGCGGCTGTGTGTTCCTGCTCGCCGACGGACGATGCCGCATCCACACCGAGCACGGCCTCACGGAAAAGCCGCTCGCGTGCCGGCTCTATCCGTTCACGCTCGAATCGGACGGCGAACGCATGCGCGCCGGCATCCGATTCGATTGCCCAAGCGTCGCACAGAACAAGGGCGAGCCACTGCCCAAACACAAGCCGGATGTGGCATCACTCGCTGCCGCGCTGAAGGAGGAACTACCACACACGTTTACCGCCGCAACGGCGTATGTCGATATCACGCCGGGGCGGCGGCTTGCGCCTGAGCGTGTGGACGATCTCGTTGAGAAGCTGGACGCGTGGCTCCGCGACGGGACGAGGCGGTTCCTCGACCGGATGCTGGGTCTGTGTGATTGGCTCGGCGTGCTGCAACAGGCGAAGCTCGGCAGGATCCGGGACGAACAGCTCGGCGAGCTGCTGGACATG
>JBDRKQ010000156.1:0-6553 GCA_043813895.1 Planctomycetota bacterium | reverse complement strand
ATGTCGCAGCGGACGCTTGATGCCCACTACAGCCCTAATTGGCGACTGACACAGGCCCATGGCCTGACGGCCTACAACTGCGGCTATGCCGAATACCCGGGCTGCGGATCATTCGACGATCACCAACACGCGCTCGTCTGGAGACTGCTCGGCGATACCGAGATCCGGGCGGATTCCACCGTGCTCGATATCGGCTGCGGTATCGGCGGCCCGTCAAGATGGATACACGAGCGGCACCATCCTAATCGGGTCATCGGCCTGGAGTTCCTCGGATCGAGTGTCCAGGCGGCGGAGCGAAGCTGGAACGGCGAGACCGAACGGCCCGTGTTCATCCAGGGCGATGCGCACCATCTTCCCCTCGGCGACGCCTCTGTTGATGTCATCTTCAACCTGGAGTCCGCCCTCCATTACGCCGACAAGAACGCCTTCCTTGGTGAGTGTCGGCGTGTGCTCAAGCGCGGGGGAACGTTCTGTCTCGGCGATATCACGTCGTCCCGAAAGGGACTCTTTGCGCCCGTCCGCCTATTCAACCTTGTGCCGAGCCAGTTCAACTCCAACCTCCATCTTTGGTCGCGGAGAGATTATGACGCGGCGTTTCGGCGACACGGATTCGAGGTCATCTGCCATGAGGACGCGTCGCGGCAGATCGCGCAATCGCTGGTCGATGGGCTGGCGGAACTCCGGAGACGGAGTTGGTGGGCCTCCAAGGGCTTTCGCGGCCGCATCGCGCTGCTGGCGGTCCTCGAGCGCCTACTCCGCAAGGGCCGCCTCTCGTACGATTTGTTCCGCGCCAAGCCGGTTTGAGTAGGGTGGGAAAGGGGACATTCTACCCTTGCACCGCCGAAGCAGGTGAAGAAGAAGTAGAATGCCCCCTCTTTCGTCTAGTCTGACTCGCCCTTGTCTGGGTGACCATCCGGACCGTGGCCCCGGTGCATTCGGCCTGCTCCCGGGCCTCGCCGGTGCATGCCGCGATCGCGTGGCGGGCCGCCCTCGCGGCTCAGCTTCTTCTCGACCTCCTCGCGCTGCTGCGGCGTCAAGACGGCGAGCACGTCCTTGTAGAGTTTCTCCGTGCGTTCCCTGTCGGCCTTCCTGTCCGTTTTCGGCTTCTCTTCTGTGGATGCGGCATCGCGCGCCGCCTTTCGGCAGTCCTCGAAGATGCCTTGGATCTGTTCCTCCTGCGCGGGCGTGAGATCCTCGAGCTTGTCGACGATGGCTTTGAGCACCTGCGGTCGTCGAGGCGGCGGTCCACCGTGGCCGAACCGGCGGGCGATCCGCTGCTCCCAGACCTCTTCGAAGGTGTCCTTCTGGTCTTCATTCAACAACGCCAGGAGCTTGTCGTGCAGCTCGTCCTTCGATTTGGCCATCTGCTCGTGAAGTGGCTCCAGGCTGGCCTGTTGCTCTTCTCGCAGCTCTCTCATCTTGGCCTTAAGTTCGTCGATCTTCTCCTGGTCACCGGCTTCGCGGGCCGCCCTCACTTCCTCGCGAATCTGCCGCATCTTCTCCCGCAACTCTTCGGAAGGCATGTAGGACGACCGCGCCTCGGCTTCCTGCTTCATATGCTCCTTGAACAGCCTCTCAAACTCGGCCTGCTGGGTCTCGTCGAGGTTCAGCCTCAACGTGAGCATTTTGACCGGACCGGCGGCGCGATCGCGTTTACCTTCGCCCATCCGGTCCCGGTGAGGCCTACCCGCCGGACCTTGGTCGCCTTCATCCTGGGCGAAGCCCACGCCCGCCGTCATTAACAACACCATGCAACTAATTCCCAATGATCTCATCGTCGTGGTCCTTTCTCTCGTGGTGCGCCACCCGCCGCCGAGCCCCCGAAGGCCGTCGGCCGGCACGACACCGAAACTGTGACGTATCCTAAGCCGCGAAGGTACCGAACACCTCCCACATAGTCCAACGCTCTGCTTCTCACTCTATTGCGTAGGTGGCGATTTCGCGACTTGGTTTGTGGGTCCGCGCGGATTAGAATCAGACTGGATCGCGTGTATTTACCCGACACCCTAAGTGTTGTTGCCAATGTACTTTGTAGTCATCATGGCGTTCGCGCTCGTGCTGAGCGACAACCTGCCGCCGGAGCAGCTCAACCTGTGGGGCCCGGCGCCGTGGGCCGACGGCCGTCCCGTGCTCGACATGGCGCTCATCCTGTTGGGCGAATTCGTCGTGGTGGCGGTGGCGGCCCTGGTCGCCAGCCGCATCTCGCTGGGGCGGCTGGGCAGGACGCTGGAATCGCACGATCGGGCAACCGGCGCCTTCGCCCGATCGCAGATGGTGCTGCTGGGCATCATCGCGGCCGCGCTGGCGGCCACGATGCTGTTCACGCCGTGGGTCCCGCTGGTGCGTGCGGGCAGTGAGGACGATCCGGCCGGAATCGTCGAGGTCCTTCTGCGGTTCGCCGGGGATATGTTCCTCCTCGTCCCCTTCTTCGCCTCTCTGTTGCTGACCTGGACGATTCTCTACCGGGCCGAGCTGAGGATCCGTACGGCCTTGATCGAGACCGCGGCAGGGGACGGCGACGCGCCGATCGAAAAGACGGGTGAGGACGGCGCGACCGCGGCGTTGGCGGCGGCGAAGCGCAAGCGACCCTTCGGCGAGAGTTCGCTTTGCACGTACCTCCTAGACAAGTTCCGTCACCAGGTTCTTATCGTCGCGATCCCAATGTCGATCATCGTGCTCGCCAAGCACTTCACGGATCAGTACCGGACCGATCTCAGGGCCTTCACGTCCCTGCTGTGGGCGCCGGACGCGCTGCTGGGCGTGCTCTCGGTCTGCATCCTGGCCTGCGCGCCTTCGATGCTGCGACACATTTGGGCGACCGAACCGTTGCCTCCGGGGCCGTTGCGGGATCGATTCGTGAAAATATGCGGGCGAATCGGCCTGCGTTACCGCGAGATCCTCCTGTGGCACACGCACGGCATGGCGATAAACGCGGCTGTGATGGGCTTCGTCGCGCCGTGGCGATACATACTGGTATCCGACGCCTTGCTGGAGACGATGACGGAGGATGAGATCGAAGCGGTCTTCAGCCACGAGGCGGGGCACGTCCGACACTGGCACCTTCAGTTCTTCGTGCTGTTCGCGCTCTTGTCGATGTACATCGCCGGCGGCTTGCTCGAAGTCCTGTGGAGACTCGGCCTGCAGGACCTCGGGCTTCTTCAACTCATCGCACTCGCGGTGTTACTGCTGTCCTGGTTGTTCGGATTCGGCTGGCTCTCACGGCGATTCGAGAGGCAGGCGGATCTGTTCGGCGTTCGCTGTGTCGCGCCGGAAGTGAAGGAATGCCTCGACTGGTGTCCGGTGCATGGCAGGCAGACGGGCCCGGGTCTCTGCGTCACCGCCTCCAACGCGTTCGGGCGGACACTCGGCAAGATCGCCGACCTGAACGGGATCCCTCGAGACGCCCCAAGCTGGCGGCACGGGACGATTGAATCGCGCTGCCGTTTGATCGAGAAGCTCACGTTGGACACGGTGGCCCTACGCAAGTTCGACCGCAGCCTGTTTCTCATCAAGGTCGTTCTGTTCGTGGCCTGCCTGGCGGGCACGATCGTGGCGGCGTGGCTGTATTGGCCGGACGTCGCGCGGGCGCTGAATCTGTAACGCCGGCACGTGGCGCGAGCATCGAATCCGGCGGCGTTACGGCGTGCTTTGCAGCAACTGGCCGAGTCGCAAGGGACGGTTGAACAGACTCCCGGCGTGCGCGACGCGGCGTTCCGGATACCACTGTTTCTTTTGCGGCCGGGCCTTCGCGCGGGTCTCCTGCACCGCCACATGGAGCCGGCGCTCAGCCAATTCCCGGCGGACGGTCACTTGCAAGGCGACGTTCATGCCGACCATGACGAGCATCAGCTCGAGATACTCCTCGTTGTGGAACATGCCGTGGATGCAAAATGCCAGGAGCCCCAGGACGAGACCGCGAGACCAGTAATACGCCCATCGCATATCGGGGGGCAGGCGGCGCGACCAGCGCATGAAGCGATACGTGCTGATCAAGGCCCCAAAGACGATCGCCAGCCAGATCGGATGTCCGAACAGCCCCAACTCCGCGGCATTCTGCAAGTAGATATTGTGGGCGGCCTTCTGGCCCCCGAAGTGGCGATCCTTGGCGATCTCGAAGTTGTTAAAGCCCACGCCGATGAGCGGACTCTCTCTCAGGAGCGTCCTGGCCACATCCCAGGTGTACCAACGGGACTGGGCTGACCTGTCTTGTCGATAGGCGATGATGGATGTGATGCGTTCCTGAATCTCGTGTCCCGACATCGTCATGATGACGGTGGCGACCATCGCGACGGCGACAAATGCCCTGAGCCGATACTTGCTGCTCCAAGCCATACACACGAGCAGGACGGCGAACGCCACAAAGCCGGCTCGCGAGCCGGAGCCGATAATCGCCAGACACATCAGGGCCGAACAGCAGAGCAGCACCGCGCGCCACCGGGCATGTTTGACCGACTGGCTGAAGTAGAAGACCATCGGTAGGGTCATCACACTCAGCAACGCGAAGAGGTTATTGTCATAGGTTCGGCCATGCACCTGGTGCGGACCGATCAGGATGACCTTCAAGCCGCCCTTGATCGCCCAGAAGGCCGTCGCCAGCGCGATGACGATGTACAGGATTCGGAATCGCCGCAGGTCGGACGCCAGCCCCGTCAGCAGAACGACGACCAGCAGAACTTTCAGAAGGCTGCGAAACTGATACGTCGAGTTCGACAGGGGGAACGGCACGATTAGTCGCGTGACGCCGATATACACGGCCAGCAGCACAAACAACGCTAACGGCCAAGCAGGTTCAAAGAGGGCGTTACGGACCGGTTTCTTGCCGACGGCGACAATCGCCCCCGTTCGAGAGTCCCGTTTCGGATAGGGTTTGAAACGCCTGACTCCGATGGTAACCACACCAATAACGAGGGGTACGCCCACCAGGAGGGCGTCCTGAAAATCGCCGTGCCAGCAGAGTAGCTTCGGCTGTGCAAGTGACACGACGTAATACACGCACAGCCCGAAGAACGGACGTGTGAGCACGATCGGCAGGATCGCACACAGAAGCGTAAAGTACAACGCGAAACGCATCTCTACTTCTCCATCACGACGCCGTCTCAACCGCGGTGGCCAGGTCGGCACTCTCTAAAGTGTGCAACGAAGTCCGGGCCGTCTGTAACGAGGCTACGTCACTCAGCAGCTTGCCGAATCGCCGACCCGCTCGGGTCCACGTAAAATGCCGCAGTGCCCAGCGCCGCCCCGCCCCGCCAAGCCGGCGGCGCAGCTCGACGTCGATTCTCAGGCGATCCATCGCCGCGGCCAGCGCAATAGGGTCCATCCCGTCGACGAGGAGACCGCATTGTCCGTCGTCGATCAGTTCGATGTTTGCGTTGCGGATGATGTTCCCGTCCGGCCTGAGACCGACAACGGGCAACCCACAGGCCATCGCCTCCACCGCCGCCATTCCAAAGGACTCACTCCGGGACGGAAACACGAACACATCAGCCGCGTGCAAGTACGGGCGAATGTCTTGCTGTGCGCCGACGAACCGCACAACGTCACCGAGGCCCGAAGCCTTGCACAGTTCGATCAACTCCCTCGACGCCGGGCCCTCTCCCACGATGAGCACGTGATCGGGCAAACGGGTGCAACGCGGTAGAGCCCGGACCAGCAGCGACAGGTTCTTCTCCGGCGACAATCGGCCCGTCCATGAGATCGCGAACTCACTTTCGTCAATGCCCAGTCGGCCGCGTGCGGCACACCGCGCTTCGGGATCGGGCGGACGAAACCGATGTTTGTCCACACCCCCGCGGATCGTGTGGCATTTCTCCGGAGAAACGCCGTATTCGAGAATCACGAGTTCGCGTGTTTGCCGGCTATCGAAGACAACGGCATCGGCTGCGCGAAAAGCCCGCCGTTCGTTTCGCCGCTTCAATGTCCGGTCGATCACGTAGGGAATGCGCCGCATCGTGGCAAGGCAAGCGTGCCGGGCCTGGTTTGCAGCGTCATGGTGCAGTGTCGTCGAACCGCACACGAAGACGACCGGCGGGCGCCCGTGCAGGGCCGAGTATTCAGCGACGAACTCCGGCTGGCACGAGATCACCGCGTCCCAGTTGAAGCCCACACGCTCGGCCATTTCCGCGGCCGCCTCCCGGCGAACGGATGCCTGCAAACTCCAGTGCATTGGCCGCCGCTTGCTCGGCGACATCTGCAGCAGCGGCATGCCGCTAATCGAGCCCTCACGGATATCCGTTTTGTCAGCGTCCACTGCGAAGACGATCCCGTGCCCAGCTTCGCGCAGCAGCGATGCCAAGTGCATCGCGCGAATGGAAAGGCCGCACGTGTGTCGGCGCAGGATCGGCATGTGCCAAAGGAGATTCATGCGGCCTCCTCCCCCGCCGCAGCCTGATTCGGAGCCAACCGCAAGCCCGGTGATCCGTCTACGCAACGCTCCACGATGTCGGCGAATCGTCTGGCCAGCCGATCGCGGCGATAGCGCTCGATCACGTTGGCGTCACGGTTTTCATCGGGCCTTTCGCTGAGCCAGCGATCGAATCGCGCCTCGATCGCATCG
>JBDRKQ010000155.1:0-3419 GCA_043813895.1 Planctomycetota bacterium | reverse complement strand
ACATATCCGACAGCGACGTGGGCAGCGGACTCGCTTCCTGCGAGTACAGGGTGGAAAGCAACAACGGTTCCTGGGTGGAGACCCTCGGGTGGACGGCGCGGACATGCAACAGCGCCACCTCGGCCACGATAACGGTGGGTGCTGCCGCGGACTGCCGGGACCAGGGCGCGGACAAGTGCCGCGTCACCGTGCGCGCCACCAACAACTCCGGTCTCGTTACTACATTGTCGGCCCGCCTGTTCAGCATCGACTGGACGGCTCCCGGCGCGTGCACGATATCCTCGATTACCGAGGGCGCCAACCCTGACTGCCAGTACGTGACGAGCCCCACCATCTATTACAACAGCAGTTCCGCCAGCGGCTTCTGCACCGGCAGCAATGGAGACTTCACGGTGGCGGCGACCGGCAGCGACGCGCACAGCGGCGTGCAGAAACTCAACTTCCCGGCGACGGTCTCCGCCGGCGGGGACGATTCGAGTTCGCCCTACAGCCTGCAATACAGCTACGGTTCTACCGACACGTCGGATTATATTAGTGTGAACATTACGATATACAACAACGCGGGCCTGACCAACACCTGCTCCTTCTCCGTATTGAACGATAACACTGTGCCCACCGGCGGCTCTTTCAGTTACACCGGCAGCTGGAAGACCGACGACCTGAGTTTGGAAAATATTACATACACAACCGCCACGGACGCCGGCGCAGGCATACTGAGCCACGTCATCCAGCGGCGCGAGGCGACGCTGACCACCGGCGGCACATGCGTCGGATACGGTTCGTGGAGCGACAAGGCGACAGATCCCGGCTCGCCCTGGACGGACAGCGGCCTGGCCGACGAGAAATGCTACCAGTACCGCTTATGGATACGGGACCTGGTGAGCAACGAGCTCGTCTACGATCCCGGGACCGAGCTGAAGGTCGACACGAGGGACGCTTATCTCATCGCCACGGCGGTTGATACGGACCCGAGCGACGATCCGGAAGGCATACTCGACCCGAACGGAACGGATGAAGAGATCGTGCTGATCAAAGCCTACGACCGCGGCGACAACGTCCGCACCGCGAGCACCCGCGAGATCAATGTAGTTCTCACGTGTAACGATCCCCCGTGCTTCGGCGCGCCGGGCGCTGCGACCTTCACGGAGTGCTCCTGGGGCGCCTGCAGCGGCGTGTCAGCCACCGGCAACCTCTCGGGCGGCGAGGCATGGATCAAGGTGAAAGCGATTGCTACGACGACCAACGTGTTGATCGTGACCGCCGACACGTCGCCCGCGGGCCAGACCACAAAGATCAGCGGCCGCGACCAGGTGGCCAGCATCATTTTGGCAACCGACCCCGGCACGGTCGGAGTTCTGGTTGACGTGGTTGACCCGGTTGTCGCGACGGGCACGACCGGCATCGTCGTCAATCCCGCGTGGAATAACGCCGGAAACAAGGTGGCATACCTCAGAGAAGAGGGCGGGAACTGGAACATCTACACGAAAGAGTACAGCGGCGGCAGCTGGATAAACGAGACACAGATAACGGGCAACGGCATGAATGTCCTTCAATCTTCCCGGATCACGTGGAGGCAGGACGATGCCATGATTATATTCTCCTCGGCGGATGGTAATGACTCCGAACTGTACGCTGTGGCCTCGGGCGGCGGGGACAACGCCAAAACGCTGGCAACTCTCGCGGGCGAAAACAAGAAGCTGAGCAAGAACAAGAGGAGATGGGGCAATCCCCACTGGGCGTCCTCCGGGTGCGGCACGGAGAGGATGCTGACGACGGCCAAGTCGTTGAATCCGGCGGATCCGAGCAAACCGGGAGGGGCGAAGATAGTAGTGTTTTCCGGCGCAAAGAACGCAGCCGGTTTGTATGAGGAAGACACTTCAACTCTCGAAGACGTGATAAATTTGAACGGGGCAACCGCTTATTGGCTTTTTGCGCTGGCCCCGCGCTGGTCGCCTGACTGCTCGAAATTCACGTTCGCTTACTTCGACTGGACCGGCTTTTACGTCACGGGAGCGAAAGTGGGCATATACGTGATGGACATGAGCTCCTGGCCGGCAGGCGGAGCGGTAACCTCGCTGGCCGACTCCCGCATAACGACGGTCCACCAGTGCGATACAATTTCGTGCACCGACGGCGCGGCATACTACCCGTCCTTCAGCGCCGACGGCAACATGGTGTCGTACATGAAAGAATCCACTGGCGCCATGCCTGATTTCTCGAAGCTTCTGGGAAGCGACCCGGACATAGCGAACACGTTCTTCAACGGCAAGAACTTCGACAACTACCTGCGGCACCTGAGCTACCTGACCGTCGAGCAGGAAATCGGCAACAGCGCGAACAACGAGCTGTTCCTCGAGCAGTGTTTCGGTGGAGGATGCCCGAATGACGGCAACGGCAACGCGTTCATGTACGTGACCCAGAACTACGGCGGCAGCGGCAGCTCGCTGTCGATGCTCACCCTCGACAGCGAGTCCATCATCAAGACCAACGGCGGGCTGCTGTTCTACGAAGGCACGGTGGTGGCCGTGTTCCCGGCCGGGTCTATAGGGACGGTATCGGAGACGGTGAAAATTCAGGACGCCCCCCCGGGTGCCACGCCCGCCTGCGCCGCGGGCGACACGTGCGAGGACATCCTGGTGTCCACCGGAGAAGCGCGCGAGTTCTTCCCGGACGGGGTCTTCTTCAACAAGGACGTCCTGCTGATATTCCACTACGACGACGCGAACGACGACGGCCTTGTGGACGGGGACGGCTACGACGAGAACAAGCTCTACGTCTACTTCTGGTGCAACGATCCGAACACCATCGGCTGCAGCCCGATGGATTCCTGGATAAAGCTCGACGGCACCATAGACAAGGACAACAACACGATCACCGTCGCCACCGACCACTTCTCGATATACGACGTCAAGGCGCTTATGAAAGGGCGCGTGGCCCCGGCGGTGGCGCCGGTGCTCAAGCTGACGAACCCGCACGCCTATCCGAACCCCGTTCGCAGCGGCCAGACGGTCAAGTTCGCCGTGGACAACGACGACCACAACCTGGCCGCCGGGACGGGTTCCACGGTTACGATCGAGATATACGACATCCGCGCAAAGCGCGTGAGGACCCTGACCAGGGCCATAGCCGCCGGAGAAGTGCTTAACACCGCGGAGAGGGCCGGGACGGCGACATTCCTGGAGTGGAACGTCACGAACGCCGGCGGCAGGCGGCTTGCCTCAGGTGTATACCTGTACTACATGGTGGTAAAAAACAGCCTGGGCACGGTGACGCTCAAAGGCAAGATCGCGGTGATAGATTAAATTTGGGCGGTTTTTCGGGTATAATATGAGCAGGTCCTGATCAGGGGAGGGACAACAGATGCGAACGCTGAAGGCGACGTTGCTTTTTTCGATGCTCCTGGCGGTGATTGCGCTGCC
>JBDRKQ010000154.1:0-4370 GCA_043813895.1 Planctomycetota bacterium | reverse complement strand
TGTGGATGACAACGGCGTCACATACGAGACGCTGAACAATCGGCTGATGTACTACGAAGTGTATGAAAACATGACGCTGCTGGAGCGTCGGGACTATGAATACGACAATCGCGGCAACCCAACGTATATCGTTCGCAAGCTGGAGAGCGAGGCGGTGTACCACGGCTACACGCTCCAGTATAATAATCAGAACGAGGTATGGTTTGTGACGGAGCAGACGTGGACGCTTGATGAGTTTGGCTACTGCGAGAATCCGCAGACAGTGAGCATCACAGAGTTCCGCGGAAACGGGCGCACGCGTTACATGGTTCGCGAGCGAAATCCGGCCTTTGCTCTGGACGTCTTGTCCGGCACCACGCGCTGGAGCGACTACGACGGCGACGAAATCTATGGCGATTACATCGTTGACGACGTGAGCGGCGTGGTGACAGACACAATGGCCTACTTGCCCGGCGTCGCGCAGATGGATATGCTGTCAGGAGAGATCACGTACTTCCACGGCGATCAGATCGGGAGCGTGCGAGCCGTCAGCGATCAGCAGTCAACCGTCAGCGGCACAATGGTCTACACAGCCTTCGGCGAGCAGGTGTACGCCGACGGCACAGTCGGCACCCGCTACCAATACGCCGGCGCATGGGGCTACGAGTCGTCAGGTCGCTCGGATGCCTTGGCCGACCTCGGCTGGCTGCATGTGGGACATCGGTACTACAATCCGTCAACCGGCCGGTTCTTGCAGCGTGATCCGATCGGGATCGGAGGCGGATTGAACGTCTATGAGTATGTCGCTTCGCGACCGACGGATTTCGTTGATCCACAGGGACTGATTCCTCTTGTGATTCCGCCTAATCCAGGTGGTGGTTGGACGCTCACTGACGGCGGCATCCTTACTAGAGGCGGCGGTGCTGCGGGAGGGGCAGGAGGCGGTATCCCGAAATGGCTAAAGTGGGGCCGGTTCGGGCCGGGGGTCATTGTGGCGGTTTGCTTCATAGCGGCAGAAGTTGGGGCACAGGCACTCGATGCAGACACTGCGCGCAAACAGGCAGTACTTGAAGGCGGTGGAGGTCTTCCACTTCCAAATCCATGGCTACCCTGGAACTGGGGCATTGATGATGACCACTTGAGGCCGGGCTATGTTTGGCCACCGAAGAAACGGCGGCCGGGAGGATGCTGGCTCGCCGGGAATCAGTGGGTTTCTGGAAGCGACGTTTGCTTTCCCGCGGATATCGTGGTACATACCACTCATGGATTCGAACCCATTGCGACCATAATGCAATCCTCTCGTGTCCTTACGCAAGCCGGTGAAACGGGTGAACTTGTCGATTCTCCTGTAAATGCGGCGGGCTCGAGTGGCAAAACAGACTTAGTGATTGAAATCCGAATCACAGGTGAGTCGATACGCAGTACACCGACTCATCCGTTTTGGACGATGAACAGAGGCTGGGTTCAGGCAGAGAAACTGGTGCCCGGTGACATCCTGCAGGACATCGGAGGGAATCCGATCCCAGTGCTCAGCAGCGAGAGAGTATGTCTGCCGGTTCCCGAGGACGTATACGACATTAAATGCAAGGAGAATCCCTGTTACTTTGTTGGATACCGGGGAGTGCTTGTACATAGTGTGTGTAGTCGTCCGGTTGTTGCCGGCGATTGAGTAAGTCTCATGTGGCCAGCGTCATGGGAGGCGCGGGGCGACCGAACGGTAACAGGCTGTAATCGACCTCGCCCAACGAGGCGAGGTCGGTTACCGGTCTCTGCTGGATCGTGGAACGAAGCCGTGCGACGGAATTGCTAAGGGGTGTGCGCTGCTTGGCCTCTATCTCTTGAGATGCAGCCACGAAACAATTCCGCACTGCTTCGACAGTCTGTTTTCGCCATTCTGGGAGGATGCTTCTATGTACAGTCGTTGGTTCTCGTCTCTGGAGCGACTCCTAGTCGTTGACGCATTCGTTTTTGCCGCACTCTTCAGCCAGGCACTACGTTGTTTGGGCCGCCCATCTGCAGGCTCGTTAGGCTCGTTGACTTTCAGCTTTGCGCTGGGCGCTATGTTGATAGCGATCATTCAGCCGTCATTGGCCATGCGGCACATATTGAGATACGTTTGTCTCCTCGGCTTCTTCTCGCTTCTCACGCTCGGCTTCTGGCTAGATGCTTTGGCGAGCGGCTTCACAATGCTCAGAACCGTGCAGGTTAGCACTGCTTCCTTCCTGTTCATCCTGTTTTCTACCGCAGTGGCTGGGCGAGCCTATTATGGGGTAAGGGGTCGTCGGAACCATCTAGGATAATGGATAATAGGGACAGTCACGAATGGCATGAAGTTAACCATTGATGAAGTAGGTCATTTTCCTTGCTTCTGATCGCGGGCACGTAAGGCGGCGGTAGTTATTGGGCTGGCGTTTGACGGCGGGGAGGCGGTGGCCCTCCCGGCCCAGATGAGCTGGATCCCTATGTGCCGGATCAGCCCTTAGGGCCTGGAATAGAGCGCAATCCTAACGTGAATCCGTATGATTTGAAACCGAAACCGAAACCTGACAAGTATCCACCCTACGAATGGGATCCTCGCTGGGGTAAGGACCTCCCCCCAGATTATTGGCCAAGAATATGACACTTGGCGGTCTTCGCCTTTGGTTTGTGCGTCGTGCATGACGAGACGGACCTGAGAGGCCTCCTCAGTGGAGTATGTGGAAATCACAAAGGATCCGACGAGTTCCTCCCCCCGTTTCCTTGGCCCTCACGTTGAGGAACTCCGTCGCGATCAGACGACGAGGTTTGGTCATGAGACTAAGTGTTCTTCTCATCCACGCATTGTGCATCATTCGCAAGGACAGAGATCCCCCTCGCTGCCGAGTACGATTAGGAATGACAAAGTCGGCGACCAACCAGTTGCTTTTAAACGCTGAGGAGGCCCAAGGGCATCTCACTACTTTTGCTCGCGCATGTGGTCCGATCGAGAGAGTCCAACATCCGTTTGTATCATTCGAGTTAATCGGATGTTCGACAGAAGAAAGTGCGTGTGTGAGGCTGGTTGATGAGCGGATGACTTCTTCGATAGCCGAAACCTATCGGAGTTACCTACAATACCAACAGAAACCACCTCAAGTGACGGTGTGGTGCTTGGGACACAGAGCCCCGATGGACCTAATGCCGTGTGATGTCGTGAGCACATTTCAGGAGAATGGCCACGATGCCGCGTGGTTTCGATATCCTGGCCTTGTCGGCATAAACATGCCGCGGTTGTCCAAATACGAGCAGCGCGACAGGCCGTTTGAACATCTCGTGGCACTTGGTCTCTCCGGCGCATACATGGGTATTATGGCGTGGCCGTACTGGTTTCCGCCCTGCATCGCTGTGGGAATGGACGTATCCTCAAGAGTGCGTTTTGGCGATGAGCGCGTGTTTGAGCTTCCATCCGAATTCCCAGGGCTAGAAATACCGCCAGCCAGTCCCACCACAGAAGATATGCAATTTTGGCCATTGCATGAACTGTTAAGTATGGAAATATACGGGCGCGGGAACTTGAGTGAAGTACGCAATCCTACGCATAACCTCCTGCTTTTTCTCGCTGTCCTCAACCATCCGGACGGTCCCCTTTCCGGGCTTCTGTTTAAACTTCGGGCTGATTCGGTCAAGCGGCCAGAATTGTTGGCCTGGATATGTACTGCATTGCGAATGACGCAGGAAGAACTGGATGCGGCCTTCGAGGAGTTTTGGTATCAAGGGACAGTTTCGTGCAAGGGCATAATGTGATGCCGACGAAGTACGCTGACGCAGATCCGGCACGAGTGGGCGGCCGACCAGAGCCTGATCCTGCAACTGGACTACACGTACTTCGCGGACGGGCTGGTGCATACAATCACGGAGACCGGGCCTGGCGGTCCGGCGGCGGTGACGACATTCACATATGACAATCGCAACCGGTTGATCGAGGAGGAGCGATGTGGCACAGGCGTCTCGCCTGTGAGCTATCACATGTCGTACACCTACGATTAGGGCGGGAACCGGCTGCTGAAGCGGGACGAGCTGGCAAACATTGACACGATCTATCACTACGACGTGGATGACGCCGGGGCGACGTACGAGACACTGAACAACCGCTTGATGTACTATGAGGTCTATGAGAACATGACGCTGCTGGAGCGCAGGGACTATGAGTACGATAATCGCGGCAATCCCACCTACATCGTTCGCAAGCTTGAGAGCGAGGCGATGTACCACGGATACACGCTCGAGTATAATAAGAAACTATCTCAAAAAGGCTCTTTTGGTCGATACAACATTCATGGACGTATTGTGAAAGGAGCCATGGATGGCCAGGACGAAACGTAAAGTTACACGGCTTAAGACGATTTGGGAGTGCCCGGACGATCTGTGGGAGG
>JBDRKQ010000153.1:0-11690 GCA_043813895.1 Planctomycetota bacterium | reverse complement strand
GTGAACGGGCCGATCGCAATGAGATCAGCTTGTGCGGGCATCGCTGTGAATGCCACCACCGCGGCGAACGCGGCAACGATGCGGAGCGTGTGTCTTTTCTTCATTGTGCCTCCTCCGTATCAGGTGGTCCTGTGTTGAAGTGTCGACGCTTGAGATTGGCGAGAACCAGAGCCGCGAGGAGTGATTCTGCACGCTCCCGTTGCGAATCTCGCTTCCTGCTCTCAGGCAATGCGTTCTGCCTCATAGACGTCTGCCCACCTATACATGCGTAAAACGAACGTCGAGTGGCTCAAAAATTCCGATAGAATCTCAGTTCTCTTTCTCGTAGGCCTCCAGCCAACCCCTGCCGTCCCCCTGTCACAGTCAAGCCTTATCGGGCCAATACTCTCGGGGAATCAGACGCCCCTGAACCTGCTTGGGTCCGCGCATCTACTCACGCGCGACTCGTCTTCCACAAGCACTACTGCCTGCAGCGCTGTCGTGTACAGTTCATTCTTGAGGCTGGGGCCACTTCTTTTCAAATCGAGGAATGCTTGCTGCTGAGCGCTGCCCGAGGGCCACCCCCAAGCCCCATAAAGGCCTCGTTGAGGATTCCTCTACCCCACACTACAACCGTGCAAACTATGGTATGGCTTGATGGTCGGGATGTCAAGCATTTCCGGACGTTTTTTCGCCATTACCTGGCGTGAGCGTCAGTGGACTCTGACCGCAATGCGTAAACCGGCGCACGTCCGCGCGGCACCATGGTCGACTAACGGGACTAATTACGATTAGCAGAAGAGGAGTTTGTGCCGTTCAGAAAGTTTGTTGAGGCAGAAAAGCAAAAAGAGAGCGACACTGCGCCATACCGGGTGGCATGCCCGACAATACGCTGGCACATACATTGCTAAAAGAAAGGGCCTCGATTCGGCGTATCAGCCTGGCGCTGCTCACGTTCGCGGAGAATCAACGCGCCTTCAGAGCTGGCGCTGCCCAGCCGCATATGGCCGAAACACCTCTCTGGCCGCCTGAACCTCGCCAAGAGCCCACAGCGCGTCGATCTTGGCTTGGTCCGTCAATTGGCTGATCTTCTCGTCGACGCGCGTCTCCGCATCGCGCCGCACGACCTCCACGTCGACCACGAGGCAATCCGAGGCCGGGGTGGCATTGAACGCCGCGTTGTAGAACCCGATGGTTTGCTCCATCATGTCAATCTGCCCACGAAGATCAGCCGCGGTCCCCCTGAACAGGATTGGCCTGCCGTCGAAGTATCTTTCCCTGATTCGTTCGATGGCCTTCTCGATGGAATACAGTTCTCCGAGGTGAGCCATCGTCTCCTCCTGCCAATCTGCGATCCGCTGAGCGCTGGCTTCGTCGTGGATCGTTCTCAGGATGTACGCCACTTCTACAGCAAGCAGGCGGGACTGACGCGCGTTGGATACCGAATCCTCCTGAATGGCGATGTTGCAGTGCGCCGCCAGCATGAACCGCGAATCGGCGTCCAGCAGCGCAGTGCGGATGGCCCTCGCTGTGTGTTCCGGGCTCGCCTTCTTGGCCTTGCAGGCGGCCTCGACTGATTGGGCGACCCGCTCCGCCAACCGGTTACGCGGGTGGGTCGCGGGGTCCGTATGCGCCTGCACATACTGTACACAATCGTCGAACTGCTCGACGCCCTTGGCGACTTCCAGGATGGCCGCCTGCTTCGGCGTCAGGGCCGCCTCGACATCGCTCAGTCGCTGGCTCATCGTTGCCTTCATCATCCCGCCCTCAAGAGTTCGTCCCCTTCCGTGCCGACGTCCTCGGCGAACACCGATCCCGCCGCCACGTCGGCCGGCTGGCTCGCCACGGTAGCCTCCAACCCGCACAGCCGCTTCTCGACATCACTCTGCTCCATCGCCTTCAGCAGGATGCCGGCGAGGTAGCCGACCGCGTTCGACACTCGCGGATCGATCTCGCCCCGTCGAACCTGATTGAGCGACGCCCCCAGCAGTCGGACGACATCGTGAACGGTCTTGAGCGGCACATCCGGAGTGTCCGGGGACAGAACCGCGGCCGCCTTGCTCCGCTTGATCCCGCCGGCCCGCTGAGCCGCCTTCCGCTGGTCGGCAGTTTCCGAATCGTGGAAGAAGCACGAGTCCGACTCACCTCTCGCAACGGCTCGACAGCGCGTGCCGTCAGCCTTGATGTGCCGGCATCGTCGTTGTAGTCCGCGTGTCATCTCAACTTCCTCGGATTCGTGAGACCCTACCTAGCAAGGCCCTGGGGTCTAGTAAGGGCCGGCAGACCAATTGTATCCCGTCACTCGGTTTCGGCGCCGCTGTCGCGACCCGCCAGCCAGCTTCGACGGTCGGACGTTCCCGACTTCCCCTCCCTCTGGACCGTCATCATCGCCGCGCGTCCGTTCACGGCGATCCTGGCGCGTCCTGTGCTGCTTCAGCGGCTTCGACGTGCAGCCTGACCAACTCGACAACGGCGCGGCGGATGGCCTCGGGCAGTGTCGGCCATGCCGTGATGATCCGCTCCAGGTCCGCATCGGCGGTCGTGTTCCCGTCGCAACTGCTGGGACTACTGCGGGCGCTTGCAGAACCACCATCACAAGCTGTTGTGTCATCGCCACTTATGGAATGAAGCAACGGTTTGCTAAACCGTCGTACTGGGTCAAACCGGTACCGGGGGTTCGAATCCCCCCCTCTCCGATATTCTCCTCCCAGGTGGCCGGAGGCAGTTGAGCCGCGGATTCGCCGTCGTTTTCGCCGTTTTCGGTTGAGTTTGTCGGAGAGGCTCTTTGCACAAATGTGCACAAACCATTCTCTGACCGGTGGCGGAGCGTATCAGTGCGCATCCTCACTGCCCTGGTCACGTAAGGGATATTCGGAGTCGCATCGAGGGAGCCGACTGCGGAACAGTTGGCCGAGGCTGTCCCGATCAAACTGCAGTCACATCAGGCGAAGTAGCGCGCCGGAAACCAAGTAGATCAGTCGTCACGAAGAGGCTGCACCCCCAGTGCCTGCAACTCGTCCAGCGTCAGGTTCTGCAGTGTCGTCGCTGTTCATGTTGGCAGCCCTGGGGACGTTATGAACGCCGGTTGAAATGTGTAGCGCTGGGCGGTCGAAAAACGTATCGCCCTGCGCTACACATTTCAACCGGCGTTCATATCTACCTCATTGGATGGCGTTACACCGAGAAGGAGTGCCCGCAGATCGTCTTCGATGCAACGTTCGTTCGCTCTGAGGAGGGTTCCGTCTGCATCACCGTCAAGAAACTCATCGACAACACCGTGCCCGGGCTCAGCGGCTCACCCGTCATCGACGACAAGGGAAGGGGAAAAGGGGACATCACTGGAATGGCACTGCCGTGGTCAACCGCTGTTCTGTCAGTCACTTATGTTTTCCCGAGCGCCTCGCGCAGCTCATCGCGCGGGCCGTGCATGAGTGGGTAGCGATCTAGGCGGCGTTTCGGGGCACGGAGTAGTACGCCTTGTCGACGGCGACGTGGCCGTCGCGATGGACCCTTCGCTCGGCCTCATGGAAGAACGGAAACCGCTCCGTTGGTAACGGTTGCAGCGTCGGGCGTTCTACTTCCTTGAAGACTTTGCCCACCTGCTTGCGGGTCGTGCCGTGGATCCGCGTGTCGGCGACGTGGGATTCCCAGTCAAGCAGGTGCTGGTTCTGATCCTGGAGATTGGAAAAGGCACGACCCTTCAGTGCGTTGCTTTGAACGTAATCGACGCCCTTCTCCACCTTGCCTTTGTGACGAGGGGTTTGGGGACGGGTCGGCAGGATCACGGTGCCGTAATGTTCACAAAAGGCTTGGATCTTGGGATTGATATCGGGATCGTACCAATCGGCCTTGGTGACCGCCGCCTTCAGGTTGTCGATGACCAGGGTCTTGGGGACGCCCCCGAAGTGTTGAAGGGCGTTCTCGATACAACGGATGAACTCCTCGGTCGTCTGTCTGAAGACCGACTCGCTGTAGCCCTTGCGTGAGTGACTCAGGACAATCCGGAAGACATGGGTTCGCCTGCGCCGACGCTGGGCATCTGACGTGATGACCGGCGCGCCGGTCCCGAAGTCGATCTGGGCCTCCTCGCCCGGCTCGCACTCCATCCGGCGAAACGGCAGCGGCGTGGCTGATCGCAGGTGCCGAACGAACCGTTGGACCGATTGGTAGCTCTCGGCAAAGCCATGTTCGGACCGCAAATCCTGCCAGATCCGCTGGGCGGATAGTCCACGCTCCAGGCACTCGATAATGATCGCTCGGAAGGGCTCGCACCGACTGCGACACCCCGCCGACCCGACCATCACTTGGGGCGAATCTGCCCTCGCCAAACCTCCCGACCCGGTGATCACTTTGGCCGGTTTTGCCGCCTCGCACCCGGTAATCGAAATGGCCGGTTTTGAAGGTTCTCCCGCACTTTTGGTGGAGCGACCCCCGGCGGCAGCCTGAGAGGTAGAATGGGCTCCGAGTGGATCCACGGATGGATCCCAACCTCGCGGAATGGAGTCCGCCATGATGGTCAATCCACTCTTGCCCGACGCGAAGGCCTTCTGTTGTTGCCATGTCAGGATCGAGCCGGATCATGTCACGATCATGCTGAGCAGGACGACGGCCCAGAGCGTATGCCCGCTGTGCGGCAGCGCTTCCGTCCGAGTTCACAGCCGGTACCGGCGGACATTGGCTGATCTGCCCTGGCAGGGCAGCGCCGTCCGTTGGTGTCTGCAGGCTCGGAAGTTCTTCTGTGATACGCCGACCTGCCAGCGGCGCATCTTCACCGAGCGTTTTCCTGAGGTCGCAGCGGCTTACGCCCGGGGCACGGTTCGTTTGGATGCGGCGCTTTCCCGTATTGCCTTCTCTTGCGGAGGAGAGGGAGGATCACGCCTCGCCGAGCAATTGGGTATGCCGACCAGCCCCGACACGCTTCTTCGCCGAATTCGCCGAGCTCCGCCCCCCGATTCCTCGCCGCTGCACGTGTTGGGCGTGGACGACTGGGCGGTTCGCCGCGGCCAGCGATACGGAACGCTGCTGTGCGACCTGCAGCGTCACTGCCCCGTGGACCTGCTGGACGATCGCGAGGCCGAAACACTGGCCACGTGGCTCAGAACGCATCCAGAGATCCAGATCATCACCCGTGATCGTGCCAGTTGTTATGCGAATGGTGCCTCGGCCGGGGCCCCTCAGGCAGTTCAGGTAGCAGATCGGTTTCACCTGATGCAGAATCTCAGGCACGCTCTGGTGAGGATGCTTGAACGCCGGTATCGAGAGATACGATCTGTGGCGCGAGATGTTGCGGCATCGCGCCAACCGCCTAACCCCGACACCAACGCCGGGGCAGCACCAGCCTGTAAGCGGGAACATCGACTTCCACGGTCTCCACCGCTCCGGGAAGTTCGGCGTACTCGCCGCCTTGAACGATATCAGCAGGTAGTTGAGCTTCATCGTCAGGGAGTATCGCAGCGTGTCATTGGCAAACGTCTGGGCATTCATCGAGAGACGGTTGGTCGGTACATCCGCGCCGGGCAGTTTCCGGAACGCGCGAAACGCAAGTACGCCAGCAAAACCGATCGATTCACTGTTTACCTGCGGAAACGTTGGGAGGAGGGGTGCCGGAACGCCGCCCAGCTTGCACGTGAACTTGAGGCTCAGGGCTTCACAGGCTCATACTGCAGCGTTCGTCGCCGCTTGGCGCATCGGCGGCATGCGGAACCTAGGGAACACATGACGGTGCCGCCGCCTGCCGTGCATCCCACCTCCGCAGGCCGTTTGGCTTGGTTGCTTCTGACACAGTCCACTGATAGGGACGATCAAGATCAGATGTTTATCGAAGCCCTGTTTGAGCGATGTCCGGAAGTGGCCATTGCGGCTGAGTTGGCACAGGAGTTTACGGCGATGGTCCGGGAGCGGAAGGGGCAAGGGCTGGATTCCTGGATTCAACGCGCCTGGAGCACAGCTACGCCTCGTGAGATTCGCGTGTTCGCCACCGGTCTGAAATCAGACTATGCGGCTGTGAAGGCTGGTCTGACAACAGAATGGAGTAACGGGCAGCTGGAAGGCCAAGTCAACCGGCTGAAGCTGATAAAGCGTCAGATGTACGGCCGAGCGAAGTTCGATTTGCTTCGCCAGCGTGTGTTGTATGTCGGATAGTCGCCGCGCGCTGTGTCATGGTGATTCGCGTAGAAGAAGAATGTGAAGCTGGCTCAAGGAGGACCCTGAAATGCCAACGCCGTGACATCGCACATGCTCGACTGCTGACTGATACGTGACGGTCAGATCGACCTCCAACGTACCAGCGGGTTATTCGCCAAGCACGCAGAATCCAGCCAAATCACCAAAAGTGCGGGAGAACCGTTTTGGGTGATAGATGACAAAACCGTTCGCAGGGACCCATCCTACTGGCGGCATACTGGCGGTTCGGATGTACCCAGACGGACGAATAAGGACTTACAGCGATCAATTGGCATCGTTTGTCACTTGACGGCAGAGGGAGAACCCTTGATAATGGGCTGGAAATGGCGATTTTCGCTATTGCGGGCGTAATTCAGTGGTAGAATGCCAGCTTCCCAAGCTGCTTTTGGGTTTCCCTAACTATCGCATCCACAATTATTTACGGCACCCTGGCAACATTCGCGGGCCCAAACCTGGCAACATTTCGCTTGGCGAGACCGCTCAATCTGGGGGAATACACCCCGGCGGCGAGGCCTAGCGTGAGGCGGGGGGACCCGTTCCATCCGCCCGTGGGGTGTGGTTTCGAGTTCAGCGCTGTTCCCTCCGCGCTCGTGGTTCACGACCTCCGGGTTCAGTGCCCGACGAACTCGTGGGGGAGCAAGACTGCCCAGTTTGACACCCTAGGCGACCCTGAGCCTTGCGAAGGGTGCGGGGACCGGTTTCGCCCAACCTGGCCAGGAGCGGGCTAGTCTAGGATGACACGGCTGGAGATGGTGAGTCGCGTGTGGAAACCGTGGGTCCCGTCAAGCCCCGCTTCGGACTGCGAATCACCCACGACGTCGACCGCGACTTCCTGGAACACCTCCGTCGCGAGGCACTCGACCAGCCCGAACTACCCTGGGAACCATGAAACTCGTGCGGAACATCCCGATCTCGGGCCTGCAAGGGGCGGGCTCAGGGCGTATACTACGCCCATGTTGCCCGTGGGTGGTCCACGGGCGCCGTGTATTGTGCGCAGTTCCTTGGAATCGAGTCATGAGAAGCTCGGGGCGCATCCGCCGGCCCACCTCCAGCCCAGCGGGTTGGCGAGCGCAGCCGCACGGCCGACTAATGCATTGACGATCACTTTTCAGTCCCGCTCTATACCTTGGTCGGCTGTAGCCCAAGATGCCGGAGGTAAACACGAAGATGGAAACTGTTCTCAGTTTGGACATACTGTATGAATGTCCACGATTCAATGTTGAGCGGGCAGAAGTGAGATTGCCGAACGGGGTTGTTGAAGAGAGGTGGTATGTCTCAAAGAGAGATGCGGTTGGGATAATCGCATTCAACGATGAGCACCAAATTATACTGACGAAGGAATTTCGTAGTGCAATAGCCAGTACGGTTTGGAGAATTCCTTACGGTGGCATTCAACTCGACGAAGCACCAGTTGAAGCAGCTAGACGCGAACTACGCGAGGAGACAGGATTGGATTCTGGGAGCTATGAACTGGTGGACGTTATACCCTTTCCATCCAGCTGGGTTAAGCAAAAAACACACTTTTTTCGTGCTCGTGATCTCTTTGAATCACCGTTGGAGTCAGGAGAATTCGAGCATATTGAGTTGGTGCCATGCGGTGTAGAAGAAACGTTGCGCTTGATTGCAGAGGCGCAACTGCGAACAGATATTGCACAAGCTGTCCTTAAGGCGATAGACATTTCCAGTTTTCGGGAGTGAATAATGAACACATATAGAGCCACCATCATACCAATTCTGTCGGCCTTGCTCATTGTCGTGATTGCCCTCGCTCTGCTAGTGTTCGTAGTATACAAGAATATTGACGCAGCGACACAGGCAAACCTACTAAAAGACTTCTGCTTCGCGTTGATTCTGGGCGCCATTATCTACTTAATCACTCACTTTGCCTTTAAGGGGCAGGTGGCGTTCATACTGCACGAAATAAGGCAACCAAAAGAGATTGAATTGCATGCGCTTGGGCCCGTTAGCGAAGCACCTGAAGACATATTGCATGCCAAAAGGCGGATTGACATAATGCAGATTTCCTTGTCCAACAGGTTCCAAATTGCTGAGTCAATAAAGACGGTGCGAGCAGATAAGAACATCGCGATCCGAATCCTATTGCTCGATCCAACCGTTAACCATTCGGACGTACTCGACGAGAGGATACATCTGTTACAGAGCACAAAGGCACAACTCAGCACTATTCAGCGACACATAATGGAGAGCTTTTTTGAAATCCAAGACGCTTTGGATTACCTCTATCAGGAGAAGAACATTCAAGTTGATAATGTCACTATTAAGTTCTATCGCGAGAGGGCATGTTATGTAGTCTACCGATATGACAACATTCTCAAACTTGGCTTTCCTCTTTCAGATAGGTTTGTTTCCCACACACCGTCCTTAGTGTTCCGCAACTTCCAGAAGAATGAGAACGCAAAGTCGCTATTCGAGTACTTCGAGAGAATCTGGAACGATGACAGTAGGAGCTTTGACATAGGCGACATCATGTCGGACGAGGAGTATGACAAATGGAGAGAAGCGAGCGGGACGAGCTGAACAGTTTTGCCTCGACCATATTCTTGATGATGGGAAGAACAGCAGCAGGCAAAACTTCGCTCGCCAAGTACGTATCTCGTATCCATGAATTGACCTATATATCTGAAAGTGCAGTGAAAATGTCTTTGGTGACAGAGTATAGCAATAAGAATAGCCTTGATGAACACCTTCGGGACCGAGGCTATCGGAAGGCTATTGGTCTCATTTGCGAGGAGAGACTACCTCTGGTGATCGATGCATCGTTTCACAAGGCTTTCAGGAGAAAGTGGTTGTACAGGAGGGCTAAAGCGCTCAAGTCGCATGTAGTAATCTTGTACGTTCTGTGCTCCAATACGAAAATGACATTCGAGAGGATCGCACAGCGCCAATCAATGACATATCGAGCCGAGACTCTAGGAAATACAGAGGATATATATCACCACGTTCACTCTGGATTCGAAGAGCTTAGTAACGACGAAATCCCAGCTGATGTTCCCGCAGCATATATAAAGGTCGATACAGCAGCTAACAAGATACTGTATCATTGCTGCACGTGCCAGTTCAGCGCGCAAGTCCATGAGAGATTACTCACTGCGATCAACGCCTACTTGTCTTTGAGAAGTGCTGACTGAGATGAAATACGAATATATCATCTTTGATTTTGATGGCGTTGTTGTCGACAGCAAAGAGGTGAAGGAAGACGCATATGTGGAGGTGTTTCGCAACTTTGGCGCTAAGTACTCCAGTGCTATCAGGGAGCTCTATAGAGACAATGTGGGAAAACCACGAGAGCTCGTGATTAAGACGGTGCTATCCTGTGTCATAGGCAAGGAGTGCTCCTCTAGGCAGATCGCAGCGTTAAGTGATGCATTCTCCACAATCGCATTTACCAATGTGATTAAGAAAGGGCCTATTCCCGGCCTGTCGGCGTTTTTGGGTAGATGGCAAGGCACAGTACAATATGTCATAGTATCACTGTCACCGGTTGCGGAAGTAGTTGCGTTTCTTGAGGCGTGCTCACTCCACGACTATTTCTTGGATGTCAAGGGAGGCCCTGCGAACAAGGCGCACAACATTACGACACTGCTTACTCAATACGATGTGGAGCCGCTGCATGTACTTCACATAGGTGACACAGTAGCGGACTATGCAATATCGCGAAACATCGGATGCAAGTTTATTCGCATGCGTTCTCCAGGTGCTACGTGGGGTGAGCAGAATGGCGTGGATGTAGACGCGATTGATGGCTACGCTGAGTTGGATAAGTGGTTAGAGGCTTCGATGAGAAGGGGATTATGATTAATGAATGTAGCGTTCATTACAGGTGGATCTAGCGGAATAGGGAGGGCATGTGTTGAAAAGTTTCTATCCGCAGACACTGCTGTGGGCTTCATCGACGCAAACAAAGTACTAGGCGAGGAACTGGTGAGTGCTTACACAGATGCCAGCCTGTACTTCTATCATGGAGACGTCTGTCTTGTCTCAGATGTCGAGGCTGCCATAATAGGTACGTACAATAGGTTTGGCAAGATCAATGTCGTGTTTGCAAACGCAGGCATATACGAAGAGAATAACGTTCACAACATAACGGAGTCATCGTGGGATAGAGTGATAGATACCAATCTGAAAGCTGTCGTCTTTACGATAAACAAGGCCATCAGGTATTTGGATGGTCAACATGGGGGAGCAATAGTAATTAATGCGTCGGACCAATGTTTCGTCGCCAAAACGAATTCATTGGCCTACGGCGCAAGCAAGGCAGGATTAGGCCAGATTACGAAGAGCATCGCTGTCGATTTGGCAAAGCAGAATGTTCGTGTCAACGCCATTTGTCCAGGCGCTATAAAGACAAACTTGAATATTGAGAGCAAACGTAGGATGGCCGAAGAACAGTACTCCGGAGATATCTCCAGAGTCTGGGCGGAAGAAGAAACTAAGTACCCATTAGGAAGAATCGGAAGTGCAGTTGAAGTGGCGGAGTTAGTCTTTTTTCTTGCAAGCGAGAGGTCCAGTTTTATCACAGGAAGCCTAGTGACTATAGATGGTGGTTATACGGCAATCTAAGGGTGATAGGAATCATGGGAATAGGGGAGAGTCACAATTCTGTTCGGGACGCATCGTGCTTGGTGGGGTTGACCTGCCGTGCCTCACGCAGAAGTCGGAGGGCGGAGGGAATGATACCCCCCTCCCACGGGCCCCGGTCAGGCTCACTTCGCAGGGAACCGCCGGCGGCCTCACGATCCTGCGATTCCGGTCCCGAGAGGTGCATAAGTGGCCTTCAGATTCCCGCGTTGGCCCCATGCGGTTTTTTTTCCTTGCGGCTTGGCACGCACCGACGGGTCGGAGGCATGCCGCGCCATATGGGCCTGCGGGTGGTCGGTGAAAGTCCTCGACCTCGCACGGCCTGTCCTGCTGCTTCCGCAAGCGCCGGCCCGCCGGCCGATGTCGGAGCTACGGCCATGCGTCCGGCAAGTGAGCACACCAGAGCCCGGACTTCCTGTGCAGAGGTGTGCATCAGCGGTGAGTTGTGACGGGCAGACTTCCGGCTCGTTTCTCGGCAACCGCCCTTCGGGGTAGCTGGCTCGAACTCCGCCCCCTCGTCGAGAGCCTGGAGTCTGCGGCGAGCAGTGTCCTCCGCCGCAAGCGTGAGCCGGTCCCAGTGGTGACCACGCGTCAGGTAGACGAACAGGCCGCAGGGATTCACCGCCCCCGCCGCAAGCGCGTGCGCGGCTGCGGCGTGGAAACGCAGCCGCTCGCACACGCTTGCCCCGACCCACCCCACGGAGACGGCCTGCCGGAACAAGGCGTCGGTTTGCCTGGGCTCACTCAAGTCGCGAAGCTTGATTTGACGAAGCGATGGTTCGTTAGCAGTCCGACGGGGGGACAGACCGTTTGGTCGACAGCGGCCGGGTTCTTGGTTCTTAGACTCCGGTAGGAGTTCTCGGTTTGATACTACCGGTGGCAATTCGGTGTCGATTCCCGTCCGCACGGGTGGCGATTCGGTGTCCATC
>JBDRKQ010000152.1:0-24873 GCA_043813895.1 Planctomycetota bacterium | reverse complement strand
AAGCGTGCTGCGGTTACACTCCGTCATCGAACGGCCTCCTTGCCCTGGGCTGAATGTTCTTGACAAACACCCAGTCTACGGGACAAAGAGGCCGTTTCTATACGCTAATCTGCTCGGGCTGATGAAATATCCGGGCTAAACCGAAGGTGACCCCGGGCCAGCCCTCACGCCCGCAGCCCAACCCATGGCGGTCGTGGACGCTCACAGTGTCGGTACAAACGGCGTTGGATTGCTGAACGCACGATTGGCTGGATTCAACGCTTCCGCCGATTGAGCATTCGCCGGGAAAAGTCGACCACGTTGTTCCGAGGTTTCCTTCATCTCGGATGTACAATGCTCCTGCTCAGAGAGGTTTTGGGATAGCTTCTGCGCGCTCGATGTCTACTCCGAGCCGGAATCCGGGGGGAGGCCGCCGAGTTGTTCGTGCGCGAGGGTGTACAGTCTGCCGAGCGTGGCGTCGTCGTTCACATGGGACGCCACGACCTCGCCGACCATGATGATGTGATCGCCGGCTTCGAATTCGGAGACGAGCTTGCACTCGAAGTTGGCGACGGCGTCGGTGAGGAGCACGCAGTCGATCTTCGTGGCGGGTTGCGTCTTCGTTGCGAACTCCGCGAGCTTGTCCATGTCTCGACCGGAGTGGGTGCCGTGGAACTTGGCATCCGCCTGCATGGCCGCGCAGGGGTAACTGATGACAAACTCACCGGCGTGGCGAATCGCACCGAGCGAATACCTCGTCTTGCCGACGGAGATGGCCATCATGGGCGGCTCGTGCGACGTCAGCATGATCCACCCGATCGTGATGGGGTTGCACTTGCCCTTCTCGTCTCGGGCGACGGCGATGGCGACCGGTTCGGGATACCTGCGGTAGGCCGCCGTCTTGTAGTCCGTTGGCGTTTGCATGGGTTCGCCCTTCTCTTGGCGCGTCGTGTGTTACGATCGAGGAGGCTCTTGCGCACCGCCGCGCGACCCCACTCGTGGTCAGTGCCAGACTGTACGAAGAGTGGAAGAGGTGTTCAAGCGGCCCGCACTGCGACGGGCTGCCAGGCCTGACCGGCGTCGCCCCAGTCCGTCACTCGCCGACCTCGACGGGTTTGGATGGCTCTTCGGCTTTCGGCTGTGGCGGGCCGCCGGAATCCTCCTCGGCCGATCCGTCTTTGGCCTCGGGTGGGGCCGCAGGTTTCTTGGGGGCTTCCGCTGAAACCTCGGCCTTCTGAGTGGCCGGCGTCGCTTTCTCCCCAGAAGGTTGCTCTTTCTCGGGACCGACTGCGGCGGGCTTCGTGGTCGTCGGCGCGGCATCGGCAGGAGCGGTGGCAGGGGCGGTGGTCGCGGCCTTGGGATCCGGTCGGCCGGTAGCCCCGATGTTGGTGGGCTCCTTGGGGTCGTACTCGCCGGAGAGCATCTTGAACAGGTTGATCAACTGCTGCTGCTTCTGGGCATCAACATCGTTCTTCTGTTTGCTCGTCGGGAGTTCTTGCAGGCGTTCGTTCATCTTGACGAACATGGTTCGAATGGGCCGTTCCAACCCGGCCTTTCGCAGGACCAGCTCCCTGGGCTTCGTGGGTTTTTCGGGGTCGGTGCTGGGGTGCCGCATTTCCTGCTCGATTGCCTCGAACTCGCGTTCGTGCTTCTCGCGATAGGCCTTGGCCTGCGCGAGTGCTTCCTTGTGAATCTTGGCACGGGCGGCATTGGCCATCTTCTCGTCGAGCTTGTAAGCCTGGATGAACAGGTTGACGTACGCCAGCCAGTTGTCCTCCATGAACTGGCTCCTCACCACGCCGCCCTGTTGCGGGTCGGACAAGCGCCCGGCCTGTCCGTCAGGACCGTCGGTCTGGAGGCTCCGCCTGGGCGCGGCCAATCCCTCTCCCCTTTGCCATTGGGACAGCGTCCGCTCGACCTGGTCGAAATTCGTGCGCATCTGGGCGAGATCCTGATCGTGCAGTTTCTTCTGATCCTCGTCGAGAATCTCACGCCATTCTTCGTTGCCTGCGAAGATCGCCTCCTGGGCAGCCTCGTAGACGGGGAGCGCCTTGATGGCCCAATCCTTGTAGGCCTCGGGTGTGGCCTTTGCGGGATTGAGCCTCAATTCGATATTCTCGGTAAGCAGTTGGCGGACTTCGCCCTCATGCTCGTCGAGAAACGCGCGGACCCGGCCCACGAGGAGCAGACGGGTGAAGTTCTCCTGCGCCTTGTTGAGGTTGTATCGGCGCGCAATTTGGAGGACGGCATCCTCCATCATCTGATCGACGTTCCACAACTCCGGGTTGTGCGGGTGCGTCTGAGCCGTGGGCTGGTTGTCCTGCTTCTGAGCCGGTGGGTCGGAGCTCGGCGAGGTGGCAGCCTGTCCGTAGGCTGTACCGCAGACGAACAGGAAGCCGACGAGCGAGCAGGTCTGAAGAATACCCCGGCAACGTCGACCGAAGCCTGTTGGTTTGACTCGAGTGAGCATCATTGCTGGGTCGCCTCAAATGACCGAAAACACGCAACCAGTCTTGCGAGGAGCTGAAACTCCACCCCAGGCGCTTCTATGCCTTGGCCTGGTCCTCGGTTGCGGGCATTATTCACTCGCCGGGCCTTCTGCACAAGCCAGAGGCCTGAAAAGCCCGCAAGTTCCCGTCGGCCCTCGTCTTTCGTCGTCCAGAGCTTCCGGCGGCGTTAGGAATGGCTTACCGGAAGTCACGCCCGCTAAGAAACCCCGCGCCGCTCCTTATGGCACAGCCTTCTCGGCGGCGAAAACGCGCGCATTCACGCCCTGACCGAGACCCTGATGGCGTGTCCGAGCCCAAGAATCGCCAGCGTCCCCGGCCACCGCTGCGTCGTCCTCGCCGGTCCGATCCGGCCTGTCTTCGGGCGCGCGCGGCAGCGCCGGCACTGGCACTGGATTTTCTCCCATCGCCTAGCCGATTGCCCACTGTAGAGGCGCGTGTTCCAGAAGACCGGGGCGGCGGGTGCTTGTCCGCGTCGATACGGATGCAAGCCGGCAGCCTCGCGCGTTGGAGGCGGAGGTTTCCGGCAGGAACGATGAGTTGCGTATTCTTTGGTGTATCTCTTCGCAGCGGCATCGCGATCTCGCTGTTTGCGATCGACTAGACAGGCGAATCTGGATTGACGACACGCTGCTGCTATGCTAGAAGTCAAGTGCGGGGCGCGCGCCGTAACGTATCCGTCCCGAATGCCGTGCCACTCGTTTCAGTGACCGTGGCGGGGAACATCGAAGCAAGATTGTGGGTGCCGTGAGTTCGTGGATTGCGGTCAACTTGTGTCTGTGGCTCTCGACGTGCCTGCCGACCGGCACTGCTGCTGTTGCGATGCCCGGCGCCGCGGCGGGGCGGGCAACCCCTTCGACGCAGCCGACGACACAGGCCGTGGCAGGCGAGGCGGCCCCTTCCAGCCAGCCGACGACCCAAGCGGCTGCTGAGACTCCGACCGAATCGGAGACGATGGTCGAATCCGCCGCAGGGTCCCTCTCTGGGAAAGAACTCGACGAACTCCTGAGCCTGGTCACCGGCAACAACACTGCGGATGCCAGAAAGCTCGGCGCCAAGAAGCTCCTGGACGTAGGAACGGACGCGGCAAACGAACGTTTGGCTTCGGTCCTGCGTCAGACGCCGCCGGACCACGCGGCGCAGATCGCGGTTTGCCGGGCGGTGGCGGAATCGCCCCAGCCTCAGCCGACGCTCGTCGATCCTCTGATCTCGCTTTTGGGCGGTGGAACCGACGTGCTCGACGCCGTCGTGATAGACGCACTCCGTGTGTGCGACAACGGCCGTGTGGTTGACCGGTTGCGGCCGATTGCCGCAGACGGATCGCAGCACAAGGAACGGCGCCAGGCGGCCATCCGGGCATTGGGGGCGTTGGGTGAGAACATGAAGGCGGTGGCCGCGCTCATCGAATTGGCGGGTGCCGAGAACGGCGACATCCAGGCGGCGGCGCTGGTGGCGTTTCGGCACGCAACGGGCACGAAGCGCATGAACCTGGAAACAGCCCGAGCCTGGTGGAGTCGTCATGCGTCCATGTCTTCTGACGATTGGCTCCGCGCGATTAACCGCCGACACTTGGCGGAGATTCGCGAGCTGCGTGCGAGAACGAATGTGCTAACGGAGCGGTTGATCGCCGCCTACCGCGAGGCCTACGTTCGCCTGCCGGAAGGCGATCACGAGCGGCAGTTGGTGCTCTTCCTCGAGGATGGGCTGCCGGAAGTCCGCGAATTCGGGCTGGACCTGGTCAACGCCATGATCACCGATCGCAAAGAGGTGGGTCAGGAGATCAAAACGCGGCTTGCGGAGATGATCTCCGATTCACAGGAGGGTTTGCGACTGAAGGTGGCATTGATCGTAGGAGACCTGAGACTCACAGGCTCGGTGAGTCGCCTCGTGCAGGCGTTGGAAGCGGAGCGGGACTCCGCCGTCCGCGCGGCATTCGCCAACGCAATCGGTCGGTTGGATGGGTTGGAAGCGGTCGATGCTCTAATCGGCCGGTTGGGCGACGAAGCGCCATCGGTCGTGGGGGAAGCGGCCTTGGCATTGGCGAATATTGCCCGCCGCACCATGGACGCGGATCCTCAGGTAGCGGCCCGCATCACGGTCGCCCTGTTGGACCGACTCAAGAGCGTACAGCCCTCGGCCGAGGACCTTCGAGTCAAGTTCCTGGACGCGATGAGCCGAATCGGATCGGAGCCTTTCCGCAAGGTTTTCGGCGAGGAAATGGCGTCTCAGCGCAGCGTACCGGTGCGCCGCGCCGCCATCGCAGGTCTGGCGGGCTTCGGCGATGCCGCCGCCGCGGCACAGATCCGCCCGCTCACAAGCGCTCCCGAGCCGGAGATACGCGCAGCCGCCGCAGGCGCGTTGGGCAAGTGCGGTCAGGGCGAGGCAGATCTGGCAGTCCTTGTGAATCGCTTGGATGGAAACGGCGAGCCGGATGCGACGGTCCGCCAGCGGGCGTGGGAAGCCTATGTACTCGTCGCGCAGCGGCTTCCCGCTCAGGATCACCTCCGAATTGCAGAGCAGTTCGCCGTTCCGAACGACGAAGTCTCTCAGCGACGGCAACTCGAATTGCTGACGGCCCTTCGCAACAACCCGAAACGATTCGAACAGGTCGGCTCCGGGCAACCAGACGGTCGAGTCACCTTGCTGGAATCGATGGCGGACGCGCACGAGCAACTCGGCGAATTCGCGGCTGCCGCGGCGGCTCTTACGCAGGCGACGGACTTGCTGCAAGATCGGGCTGATCCGCGGTTCGTGCGGCTCACTTCGCGGGCAGTGTCGCTGCTGATCACCGGCGGCGAAATCGACATGGCCGTTCGGCGAATCAAGGAATCGGCGGCTGAGCGAGACGGTTCGGCGATGCCGGACAAGACGCCGCTCGCCGAGGCGGTGCTTCGAGGAATCCAGGCTCGAGTGGACGCTATCCGCGACGCCGCCACATATGCCGACGCGACGCGATTTATCGAGTCGATGTTCCCGGTCCGTGGGCAGCTCGGCGGTGACTTCGAAGTGAAGCTCGATGCCGCGCGCAACGGAGCAGAGGCGAAACGCAACGCAGTGATCGCCGCGTTACTGGACTCAGTCGGCTCCGATGAGGAATCCGCCGAGAAGCTCAAGGCGTTCGGCGCGCAGGCCGTCTTGCCCGCGATCCACGCCCGCTTGTCCGCGATGCCCACCACAACGGCGCCGGCGACGCCGGTAGAGACCGCGCTGGTAGGTGTGGCCAAGCACTTGGCGCCGGCCTGGCCGGGCTATCCGCCGAGTTGCTCACCTGCCGAGCGAGCGGCCGCACTCAAGAAACTTGAGTCTCTTTGGGCAACACCGGCAGAAAATGCGCCAGAAGCTCCGAAGCCACCAACGACCGCTCCTACGTCCTGATCCCTGGCGCCGCGAGTCTCACAGGCGGGACATCCCCGGAAGTTCCGCGGGAACAGGTCGTTACAGAAATCCCTCGCGAATCATTTGCTTTCGGGCGTTTATGTGGTATGAATGAGTAGGCGCAATAAGCGATGCGAGCGCTAAGCGGAGTGCCAAAGGGCCCTAGATTCCGCAACCCGACTTACGAGCGCCCTTGAGCGCAACTGCTTTAATCCGCAGTGTGTAATAATGGTAGGGTTTCCGCTCGCCGCCTGTTGCGCTCTTTTTTGCGCGCACCGAGACCGGTGTCGATGGTGGCCTGTCCACCAGTGCCTTGCTCGCGGCACTAAGCCGACGACGCGGCTCAACCTAGTTCGTTCCACAGTTGAAAGAACTCGGGAAACGTTTTGCTCACGCATCGGGGGTTGCGGACGACCATGCCTTCGAGGCGCAGGCCCGCCAGCGCGAAGCTCATCGCCATTCGGTGATCGTAGTACGTCTCAATGACGCCGGGGGAGGGAAGGCCCTTGGGACGAACCGTGATACCGTCCTTGTGGACTTCGGTGTGGACACCCAGGCGACCAAGCTCCGTAGAGAGGGCATGGAGCCGATCGGTCTCCTTCACGCGCAGGTTGGCGACGTTGCGAATTCGCGTCGGCCCGTCGGCGAAGGCCGCGAGCACGCCGAGTGTCTGGGCAACGTCGGGCATGTGATTGAGGTCCACGTCAATGCCGGAAAGCCTCCGATCGCCGGGGCCCCGGACGGTCGTGCTCTTCGGCTTGCGTTCGACACGGCATCCCATCTGTTCCAGGATGTCGGTGAAACCGATGTCGCCCTGGATGCTCTCGGAACCGAGGCCGTCGACCGTGATTCGCCCTCCTGTGATCGCCGCGGCAGCAAAGAAATAGGAAGCCGTGGAAGCATCCGGTTCCACTGCGTAGTTAGCTGCCGAATACGTTTGCATTCCCGGCACGATGAACTTCCGCATTCCGTATTCGACGGCGGAAACGCCGAAAGCTTCCATCACGCCAAGCGTCATTCTGACGTAAGGCATGCTGGGCATGGGCCCGGCGATCTCGATCATCACGTCGTTCGCCGCGCGCGGCGCGGCCATGAGGATCGCCGAAAGGAACTGGCTTGACGGCGCGTGGCTGAAACGCACGACGCCGCCGCGAAGGCCTCGGGCCGCCACGTTCAGTGGGCAGCAGCCGGTCTTGCCCTCGTAGGCGATCGACGCGCCAAGGTCGTGCAGCGCCTCGACGAGCTCGCCGATCGGACGTTCCCGCATCCGCTCGACGCCGTCCAGACGGTAGTCACCGTGACCGATGCAGCACGCAGCCGTAACGAACCGCATGACCGTGCCCGCGTTGCCGCAGAAGATGGCGCCTTCGGAGTTCGGCCAGAATCCACCGCACCCTTTGATGTTGGCCCGCCGAGTTTCTTCGTCCAACATTGCGGCGACGCCAAGGACATCCAGGGCATTGGACATGAGTCGGGTGTCATCGGCGATCAGGACGCCGTCGAGATGCGACGTACCGTGGGCCATTGCCGCCAGGAGCAGCGCGCGGTTGGTGATGCTCTTGCTGCCCGGCAGGCAGACGGTGCGGTCGATCGGCCCCGTCGGAGGCCTGAGCGTGATTCCATCCAGCGTGTTCATACACGAGATGCTATCGGACCTCTTCCCGAATTGCACGCCGCGGGCGGCCGATTCCGGCGTGTGCTGCGTGTTGATAGACCTGTGCCGAGTTGTCCCTTGATTCGAATATCGGCAGAGGTAGGATTGAATGAGGCGGTCTTTGTGGGTCGCCTGTGCGCCCCTCCCTCCCGTTCGCAACTGCTGCGCCAGACCATGAGCACGCAATCGAAACAGCCCCGGCCTCCACGAACGCAAAGACGCGTGTCTTCGACAGCCTTGGTGCTGCGCGTGATGGCTTTCGTGCTGGCCTTCTTGTTCCTGATCGTCGGGATTATGCGTGTTCTGGGTCGCAATTCCATCTTGTCCACCTGGGGAGCCGCCGAGTTCGGGGAACTGGGCCTGATTATTCTCCTGGGCCTGGCAAGCGGCGGGTTGCTCCTCGGAGTCTCGGCGATGCTGAGAGTCCTGCGCGGTCTGCATGCGTCAATGGTGCGAATCGAACAACACCAGGACGAGGTTCGGATCCCGATCGGCTCCAGCGAAGACGCCACAGCCGCAATCGCCTCTTCAACCTCCGTATCGGCTGCTCCGGATGCCGAGTCCGCCCCCCCGATGGTCCAGCCGGAGTACCAAGGGCAGAACCTCCTGATTGCCCTTGACGACATCCGCGACAGCCTGCTCTTGTCGCCCGAGGAGCGTCTGGATAAGCGAAGACGCTTGGTGGAAGAGGAGATCCACAACGCCCGCGTGCTCGTGAGTTCTCTGACCAAAAAGGGGGATTTCGGCCAGGCGCGCGAAGTGGCTGAGAGCGTGCGTCGAAAGTACCCCGGCGAGGTTTGGGCAACCGAATTGGTCGAGCAGGTGGAAGAGTCACGCGAACAGCACGAGTCGGAGGACGTCAGTTCCGTCACCCATCAGGTGAACGATTTGATGAGCATCTCGGCGTGGGAGCGGGCGAACCATCTCGCACGTCAACTCGTGGAGAGCCATCCGGATTCGGCCGAAGCGAGACAACTCTGGCTCCGCGTCGAGCGCCAACACAGGCAATTCCTGGGAGAACAGCAACGCCGCATGAATGCGGAGATCCAGCGTTTCGTCAGCGCGCGCCGGTGGGAAGAGGCCTTGGCCGCAGCCCGTATCTTTGTGCAGCGTTTTCCGAATAGTGCGGATTCCGAAGCGCTCCGGATGCAGATTCCAACGCTGGAAGCCAACGCCGAGATTGAGGTGCGGCAGCGGATCGAAGCGCAAATCATGGCCTGCGCCAGACAAGGTCGATATATGGAAGCCGCTGAGTTGGCGAAGAGCATCGTCCAGCGGTACCCGGATTCTCCCCAGGCGCAGGTCCTTCGTTCGCAGCTCGGTCGCCTGGAAGAACTGGCCCAGAACCCGGAAGCTTCGTCGGGCCGCATCCGTCTCGATGAGCAGTGAGCGGACGAGTGCCGGTGGCGGGCTCGGTCGGCGATCATGAACACTCCCACATCCTCCACCCCGTCTCCCGCCGGCGGCACCGCGGACTGGCTGCGAAGGGTCGGCTGCATTACGACGAGCCGCGCCGATGCGGGCATCTACCACCCACTGCTCGCCGCACTGACCGCCGAGCCGGCCTGGGAGGTGATGTGTCTGGCCGGCGGGACACACCTGTCATCCGATTTCGGCCACACGATCGAAGCGTTCTCCGACATGCCGCAACTGACCACCGTGCCGGTGGACCATTTGATCCCCGGCGATGGTCCCGTTGAGGTTGCCACAACTGCGGGCCGGGCCGTCGAGCAGTATTCGCACGCGCTGGCCGTCGATCGGCCGGACCTGGTGTTCGTTCTGGGCGACCGGACGGAGATGCTCGCGGCGACATTGGCGGCGCTCATCCACGCGATCCCCATCGCCCACCTGCACGGCGGTGATGTCACTGAAGGCGCGTACGACAACCAGTGTCGCCACGCGATCAGCAAGCTGTCGCACGTGCATTTCGCCGCGCTGCCTGAACATGCCGAGCGGATTACAGGCATGGGGGAGGAGTCGTGGCGCGTGCATATCGTCGGAGGCCTCGCGCTTGACGTACTTCGCAATTTCAAACCGTCGTCCGTCTCCGAGTTGAGTACGGCCGTAGGGCTCGACTTCTCGCGTCCTACGGTGGTGGTCGTCTTCCATCCCGAGACGCTCCATCCATGGCCCGCGGCGCGTCAGGTTGACGAATTGCTGCTCGGTCTGCATGCACTGGACGCAAACTTGCTGCTAATCGGCCCCAATGCGGATGTCGGCCACCACGCGATCCGCGAGGCGCTGCAACGGTTTGCCGCCTCGCGCGAGAATGCCTGCCTGGTCTCTTCTCTTTCGCAACATCGTTACTGGAGTTGCCTCACGCATGCAGCCGTCCTGGTAGGCAATTCGAGTTCGGGCATCATCGAGGCAGCCGGGTTCTCCCTACCCGTGGTCAATGTCGGCGATCGGCAAACCGGCCGGTTGCGGCCCGCCAATGTGCTGGATGCAGCGATGGACCGGGGCGAGATCGCAGCAGCCCTCCACACGGCCGTCGAGCCCGCGTTTCGCGAGGGTTTGCGGGGCTTGGCCAATCCCTACGGCGACGGGCACGCGGCGGACCGCATCATCGCCGCGCTCCACATACTTCCGGACCGCGAAAAGCTCCTGCACAAGCGCTGGCCGACAAGGCCGGCATGAGTTCGGGATACGGGTACGACACAGTTTCACGCTGTCGCGCAGGTAAGCCCACAGATCGCAAGCCCCACCCTTACGCACAACTTTGTCATGATCCCGTGATCGCTGGCGCTACGCGGGCTTGGTTGATCGATTGACGAGGGTGGAGATTGCGATCTGTGAGTTTGGCGGGCCATCTGGAAGCCGCCTCAGCACCCGTTGACGCGTGTCTCGGTTACGCAATCCCGGCTTTCTCAGCGGGATCAGCCAGCCTTGGCGGTTCAAAGAAGTCTGCACCGCCGATGGAACCATCCCAGGTGTGTATCTTGTGGTCGGCCAACGCCTCCGCCTCGGCGACCGCGCTAACGAGCGCCGCCCGCGCGCGTTCGTCGTCTCGCATCAGGATGACGATCTCGCCGCCGTCGCCGCCGGCGGTCACCTTGGCGCCGAAGAGACCGGCAGCCGGCCCCGCCTTTCTAATGAAACCGACCAGTTGGTCTGGTTCGACGCCGCCGATGCCGCAGCGCTGGCTATGGCTCCAGTGGGACGCGTACATCAACTCGCCCGCCTGCACGAGTGAGTCGGCGGAGCCGCTCCGCCGGGCCATTGCGAGGTGAGTGACGAATTCGTGAACGCGGCGATTCTCGTATATGTGGTGCTCGGCGCGAGACCGCACCTTGTACACCGTCTTCGGATCGATCTCGCCGTTGAGGCCTCTTGGCTCGCCGAACTGTGCGACAAAGTTCTTGCCCGTGATCTTCGAGGGCATCCGGTCGCGGTATCGCTCGACATACTCCGGCGGCGTGATGGATGACAGCCGGCTTCGAGCAGCGTCCACGTTCATCCCGTCTCGCTGCTGGAGGGCGAGGATTATTCGCCGGCCCATCTCGGTGCAGGTACGCGTATTGATCATACGCCCGTGCGTCGTAGGGCGCGCGAGGCGCGTCCGGGCCGCCATGATTGCGACGTTCTCCGGCAACTGGAGCGATTGACAGATTGGCTGCGGATAAAACCGAAGCTGCAAGAGCGACCCGTCGGGCGAACCGCACAACGCCGCCATCGGCGTGCGTACGCCGTAAAGCCCGGTGCAGTGTTCGACGACCCCAGCACACAGGCGGCTCTGCTGAAGCCGATCCGCACTGGAACCGAACAGCTTGCACAGCACGTCGATTGTGGCGGCGGCCTGCACGGCGGGTCGGCCGAGATCGGCCTGCGGTGAAAAACCCGATTGCAGGAGAATCATCAAGCCCGAATTGCTGCTCGGGATCATAGACTCGCGGACGGCCTGGGCGAGTGTGCGACACGTTGTCGCGGCCCAGTCGCCTCCGGCCTCGCGGCATCGATCGAGCAGACCCTTGGCGGTCTTCTCGGCATTCCGGATCTCCGCGATCGGCAGGCCGAAGTCGAGAAGCGGACCCTTGTTGGCTTCGTCCGCAAAGCGCACGTGCAGGATGCGATCCTGCGTCTGCCAGGCGGCGGCAATGAATGACTCCGATAGCGTGGCGGTCAGGACCAGCGAGCCCGTGTCCTCACCGATGCCGCCCATGACATCGACGACGGCCGGGCACTGGCTCACGGCCAACTCGCCGCCGGCGCGAGGGTGCTGCAAGAGCGTCTTTCTCACATGTGCGAGAAAACGCGGCATCATCGCGCACGAGTGTTTCGTCTGAGTCATTGCCGTTTTGACCTGTGCATCATAAACCTGCAGTCGTCCACCTCGGGATGCCGCTGCTATTGGCAGACCTCACGCAGGACGTGTTCGTTGACGAATATCGCTGTATCGCTCGCCACTCCGAGGGCGATCGCGTCTGAAGGCCGCGAGTCGATCTCGATGATCTCCCCTCGGGAACGCAGAACCAGTTTTGCGTAGAACGTATGATTCTTCAAGTCGTTGACGACGATTTTTTCGAGTTCCGCACCGAGCGCCTGAATGAGGTCGGACATGAGGTCGTGCGTCATCGGCCGCGCACGCTTGTATCCCTTCAGGCGGCGGTCAATGGCCAGCGCCTCGGCGTCTCCGATCACGATCGGAAACTCGCGCTCGCCGTCATGTTCTCGCAAGAAGATGATCTGCTGGTCGCTCGTGTCCTGTATCACGATCCGAGCAAGATCGACCCGCACTTCCATGGAAGCCGCCTCCCAATTGCCGCGTCCGCGTGGTCCTGCGCAGAGCCTAATGGCAGGCCCCCGGGATTGCAAGGCCGGGCGCAACGCCTTGATTCCAGGGCAGTTACTCCAGGTCGGAAAGATGCTGCTCGATCAGGCGAATCTGACTTGACAAGTCGGCGGCTCGCTGCCTCGCCTGCGCGACGACGGCGGAATCGGCCCGCTTGACGAAGTTTTCGTTGGAAAGCTGCTTCTCCGCACGCGCAAGCGCGGCGCGAGCCTCCTCCAGTTTCGCTTGCTCGGCCTGCTTCACCTTCGCGAGGTCCACCAGTTCCGCGACAGGTGCGTAAACTTCTACATTGCCTTCTACGCGACTCAGCGCGCCTTGTGGCTTCACGGCGTCCGCCCCCGCCTCCAGCGCGTCACACCCCGCCAGCGGCATCACGAATGCGCGGTACGTGTCCACCAATCGACACGTCGCGGCATCGGCACGCACCGTCGCGCTCGGCAGCGTCCGCACCGACGGCTGCTTGTTCCGCCCGCGGAAGTCGTTCACGTCCGTGCGGATTTCGCGCACGCTCTTGATGATCGCGTGCAACACCGCCATATCCGCTTCGACCTGCTCGTCGCGCAATGCCGCGTCCACCTTCGGCCACGCCGCCGTCACGAGTGCCGGCTCGCCGTCACTGATCGTTCGCAGTCCCCGTCGCGGCGCGGATTCGTTCAGCTTCTCCCACGTCGCCTCCGTGACAAACGGAATAAACGGGTGCAGCATCCGCAAGAGCTGGTCGAGCACGTACACGAGGACCTGCTGGGCGGAACGGTCCGCAGCGCCCGTCGCGCCAAACAACCGCGACTTGACCATCTCGATGTACCAACTGCAATACTCGTCCCACATGAAACGGTACAGAACGCCCATCGACTCGCTGAAACGGTACCGACCCAGCGCGTCGTCGAGGTCCTGCAGGCAGGCCGTCATCCGCGACAGGATCCACCGGTCCTCTAGCCGCAGCGTCCCCGGATCGAGCGGCTCGGGGGCGTAGCCGTCCAGGTTGTTCATCACGAAGCCGGTCGCCGCCTGCCAGAGCTTGTTGCAGAAGTTCCGGCCCTTCTCGAATCGCTCACTGACGTTGATTGTCCGGCCGTCCGGCAGCTTCTTGGGCGTGACGGGCAATCGGATGTCCTGCGTCTCCGTCGCCTGGTCGGCCAGCGTGAACCGCAGGGCGTCCGCGCCGTATTCCTCGATGATGTCCTGCGGATCGACTCCGTTGCCCAGCGTCTTGCTCATCTTCCGGCCCTGGCCGTCCTGGATGACCGTGTGGATGATCACGTCGCTGAAAGGGATGTCGTTGACGTTGTACAGCCCGGTCATCACCATCCGCGCGACCCAAAGCGTGATGATCTCCCGAGCGGTAATCAGCACACTCGTGGGATACCAGAAGTCCAACAAAGGCGTCTTGGAAACGCCGGCAGCCTCAGAAGAGCCGCGGACTTCAGTCCGCGCGGCGCCAGTCCCACCATTGGCGTCCCCCTCGCCATCATCCTCCCCCGGCCAACCCAACGTCGAATGTGGCCACAAGGCGGAACTGAACCACGTGTCGAGAACGTCGGGGTCTTGCTCCGCGTCATGTGCGCTTAGTTTCTTCTCAATGCCTGGGAATCCTGGCTCCACACAAAACGCGATGAAGATGCGGCCGTCTTCTCGCTTGCGTACAACCTGCGGGACAACGTGCTGGTTTTCATCGGGAGTCAGAAACGGCAGATCGTACTTGACGATCTGTGAGTCGCTGGGATCAAATGCCACAGGTCCCGCCCACTCAAGATACCACACGGGAATCCTGTGCCCCCACCAAAGCTGCCTGCTGATGCACCAGTCTCGTTTCTCGGCGAGCCAGTCCAGGTAGGTCTTCTCGTAACGCGCCGGGTGGAACTTGACGCGTCCGTCCGCCGCTGCGTCCATGGCGATTTGGCACAAGCCTGGGTACTTCTTGGCGTGTTCGGGTGGTTCTCCAGCGCGAACGGCCGCGCGGACTGAAGTCCGCGGCTCATCCTCGGTGTCGGGTGCACTTGGTGTTCGGGCGACCGCGCGGACTGAAGTCCGCGGCTCCTCGGCGCGTGTCCGCGGCTCTTCTAGGCTTTTCGACTTCCAGTAGTTCTTGAAGTAGTCGCTCTGGACTCCGGCCGCCTCTGCTTCCGTCAGGTCGCCCATCTTCACGAACCATTGATCGCTCAGGAACGGCTCGATCCGGGCCTTGCTCCGGTCGCTGTGGCCGATCTCGACCACGTGGTCCTCGATCCGCTCGACCAGCCCGAGCGCCTCCAGGTCCGCCACGACCTTCTCTCGGCCCTTCGTTGCGAACGCCAGCCCTTCGTACTTCTCCGAGTTGGGATTGACCGACTCGTCCGGCTCGACGATCTTCGCGACCTTCCCGTCCTCCGTCATCACGTTGACCATCGGCAGGTCGTGCCGCAGGCCGACCTCGTAGTCGTTCGGGTCGTGTGCCGGCGTGATCTTCACGCACCCGCTGCCAAGCTCCGGCTTCGCCCACTCGTCGCAGATGAGCGGGATCGGCCGATCCACCAGCGGCAACGTCACCATCCGCCCGTCGCCCGCCATGTCCCGCAGCTTTAGCAGCGTGGGCAGCAGCGTCTGGCGTCGCTCCGCCAGGTTTTCCAGCGCCGCCTGCACGTCAGGCTTCTCCTTCGCCGGCACCTTGACGAGCTTCTCCTTGAACTCCGCTTCAAGACGGTCCAGCTCGACATCCGGCTTCGGATGCACTGCCACCGCTGTATCGCCCAGCATCGTCTCTGGCCGCGTCGTGGCGATGTGGACGTGCGTCGGCTCACCCGGCTTCGGGTCGATCACGGGATACTTGAAATGCCAGAAGTGCCCTTTGACCGTCTCGTGATAGACCTCGTCGTCCGCCACGGCGGTCTTGAGTTGCGTGTCCCAGTTCACGAGCCGTTTGCCGCGGTAGATCAGCCCGTCGCGAAACAGCTTGAAGAACGTGTGCCGCACGGCCTTCGCGCAGCCTTCGTCGAGCGTGAACCGCTCGCGCTCGTAGTCGCCCGAGCAGCCCATGATCTTGAGTTGTTCGATGATCCGCCCGCCGAACTTGTGCTTCCAGTCCCAGATTCGCCGGACCATTTCATCACGCCCGAGGTCGTGCCGGTTCTTCCCTTCGTTTTTGAGGATCGCCTTCTCGACCGTCGCCTGCGTGGCGATGCCCGCATGGTCCGTGCCGAGCATCCACAAGGTGTTGCACCCCTGCATCCGCTTCAGCCGCGTCAGAATGTCCTGCAAGGTGTTGTTCAGCGCGTGACCCAGGTGCAGCGCCGCCGTTACGTTCGGTAGCGGGATCATGATGCAGTATCGCTTATCGCGCGGGCGATCATCGGGCGTGGGGTGGAAGTATCCGCCCTCTATCCAGAAGTCCCAGACCCGCTTCTCCGTCGCGGCGGGGTCGTACGATTTTGATGCGGCTTTAGCCATCGGTGGTGCTCTTTCCTATGCTCTGTTCGCGTGTGCGGAATCCCGCATTATTGAGAGTAGGCCGCCAAACGGCAAGCCAAGGTCCAGCACGTCTCTCACGCGAAACAACCTTTCACCGTGACTTGCCGTCTGGCGGATTATGCCGACTCGAATACCATCGTCCCCATGGTTATCGCCCATCACCTGATTCTGACAGGCTACGGGCACTGGCTTCCCAACGACCCGCGAGGGAGCCTCTCGAAGGATATCAGGGCGGGCAAGCTCTTGCCGTTGGGTCCGATCCACTACGGGCGAAAGGCTGTTCAGCCTTCCCGAGTGGAATTGCGGTCGTTCCACGCCCAGGCCCGCGACCTGCTCGAACACGACGTTCTCTGGTTCGACGCCGCCAAACGGCAAGCCATCGCCGAGGCGTTCGCTCAAGTCATGGACACTCGGCGCTACACGTGTTGGGCATGCGCGATTCTGTCAAACCATGCACATCTCGTCATACGAAAACACCGCGACAAGGCAGAGACAATGCACGACGAATTGCGGAGGGCCTCAGCAATCAGGCTTCGCCGTTCAGCGGACATACCAGACGATCATCCCGTCTGGAGCAACGACCGCTACAAGAAGTTCCTCAGCACGGCAGAAGCGGTCGAGCGCACGATTCGGTACGTTGAGAACAACCCAGTAAAGGAGGGAGTCTCTTCGCCGGCATTAGCCTTTGTTCGTCCCCGCCGCGGGGCGTGGAGCGGCCGCAGGTAGTCACCGCGCCGCGGCCGTATCCATCCTCTGTCGCCAGGCAGGCATTTGCTCGGGCTTCACTCCCGCCCACAGGCCGACGCGTTCTCGCATCGCCTTCTTCTCGACCTTCACGAGCCGATCCTTGAACACGTGGCGGAAACGCCGATCGGCGTAGGCCAAACCTCGGGCAACCAGGATTTCGTTGAGCATCTCACCTGTGTCATCGAAGTACACGTAGGCGAGCAACCGGCCGTAGCGATCCCGGAGCGAGCGGATCGGGTCCAATTCCAAACGGACGCGTCGACCGACGACGTGCTCCTGCACAAACGCCATCGCCTCGCGGCCGAAGTAGGCGTCCTCTTCCCGCTCGCCGTGGGCGATTTCCGGGCAGTCCACGCCCCAGAGGCGAATCCGCGTGACGGCGCGGCGACCGTCGGGGAGGCCTACGTCGATCGTGTCGCCGTCGGCGGCGTAGGTGACGGTGGCGATAGCACCATGAAAGCCTGCCCGCCGACTGCCGCGATACCCGAAGACGCCCGCATGATCCAGCGCGGACAACAAGCCGAGCCCCAGCAGGGCCCCGGCGGTCAGCATCCGTTTGCCTCTTCGGGTCATGTGTGCATTACGCCAGCGTAGTGCAGATTCAAAAGGAGCCGCGGTTGTAGCGTCGCAGTGCGCTACGCCTTCGGCGCCTGATCCAACTCGAATGCAGCATGCACGGCCCGCAGCGCCTTCTCCCCGTCCTCTTCCCGGATGACGCAACTGATCACGATCTCGCTCGTGCTGATGTTCTCGATGTTGACCTCGGCCTGGTGCAGCGCTTCGAACATCTTGGACGCGACGCCTGAGCGGCTCCGCATCCCGACGCCGACGACTGAAACCTTTGCCAGGTTTTCTCTGATCTCGGGCGTCATGCCGGGCATCTCCCCCGCCATTTCCTCGGTGAGGCGTCTGGCCACCTCAATATCCTCGGCCTCGATCGTGTAACTGATGTCGGCGGTCGTCCCGCCTTCATGAACAATCTGGACGATGTCGTCCACGATGATGTCGCAGTCCGCGGCCCGTGTAAATATCTCGCTGGCGATGCCGGGTCGGTTTGGCACGCGGTTCAGCTCCACGCGGGCCAGCTTCTTCTTCAGCGCCGCCCCACGCACAATGACCTGCTCGAAATCAGATGATCCTTGCACGATGTCGGTCCCCTCCGCGTCGGTGTAGCTGCTTCTCACGCGCAGCCGAACGCCGTAGTTCTTGCCCAGCTCGACACTCCGCGAGTGGAGCACCTGCGCGCCGAGCGATGCGAGTTCCAGCATCTCGTCGTAGAGAATGTAGTCCAGCTTGCGGGCCTCCGGCACGATCCGGGGGTCACACGAGTAGATGCCGTCCACGTCGGTGTATATCTCGCACACGTCCGCGCCGAGCGACGCCGCGAGCGCAACGGCCGTCGTGTCGGAACCGCCGCGGCCGAGCGTCGTGATGTTCTGGGCTTCGTCCACACCCTGAAAGCCCGCGACGATGACGATGCTGCCTTGCTCCAGGAGCGATATGAGACGACTCCGCGCGGTGATTTGCCTGATTCTCGCCCGGCCGAAAGCGCGGTCGGTCTGGAGGCCGATCTGTCCCCCGGTCAGGCTGATGGCGTCGTGTCCCGTGTGGTGGATCGCCATGGCCATGAGGGCGATGGACACCTGCTCGCCCGTGGCCATGAGCTGGTCCATCTCGCGGCGGCTGGGCCGATCCGTAATCTGGTAGGCGAGGTCCGTGAGGTGATCGGTTGTGTCGCCCATCGCCGAGACGACTACAACCACCTGGCCGCCATCGAGCTTTGCGCGGACGGCCCGTCGGGCGGCGCGATGAACTTTCTCCGCGTCGGCAATGCTCGTTCCACCGAATTTCTGGACGATGAGGGGCATTGGCGTTGTCAGTTGTCAGTTATCAGTTGTCACTTCTTGGCAATTGGCCATGTGCCCTGCGTCTTTCGCTATTCGCCATTCGCTATTGGCGTGGCTCTCTATCGCCACATGAGCTTCCCGTTGCCCTTGCGGATCAAGCCGATCTCGAACACGGTCTCACCCAGCCGTTCAAGCTGCCGCGTGATACTCCCCGCGAATGCAGGGCGTACGACCAGCACGTAGCCGATCCCCATGTTGAATACGCGGTACATCTCTTCCTCATCCACGCCCATCGCCTGGATCCAGCGAAAAACCGGTGGGATCTGCCAAGCGCCGCGCTCGACAACCGCGTCGCACCCGGCCGGCAGAACGCGCGGCAGATTGCCCTCAAGTCCGCCACCAGTAATGTGCGCCATTGCCCGAACGACGCGTTTGCGCTGATATCGCCCGAGCAGCGAGAGGATCGGCTTTGCGTATATCCGAGTCGGGCGCAAGAACGCGTCGGTCAACGGCTCACCGAGGTCGACCGCCGGCGGTGAACCCCTGCTTGCCATCTCCAGCAGGCGGCGAACGAGCGTATAGCCGTTGGAATGAACGCCGCTGGAACCCAGCCCCAGCACCACGTCGCCGGGCTCCACCTCACGTCCATCGATGATCCTCCTCCGCTCGACGACGCCAACGCAGAAGCCGGCGAGATCGTAATGCCCGCCGGCGTACAACTCCGGCATCTCGGCCGTCTCACCGCCTAGCAACGCGCAGCCAGCCAAACCGCATCCGCGTGAAATGCCATCGACAATCTCCGCGATCCGCGGCGGTTCCAGCTTGTGACAAGCGACGTAATCGAGAAAGAATAGCGGCTCGGCTCCCGTTGTGAGGACGTCATTGACGCTCATGGCAACAAGGTCGATGCCCACGTCATCCAGGCGATTCGCCTCCAACGCCAGCAGCAGCTTGGAACCGACGCCGTCCGTTCCGGAGACCAGTACCGGATCGCGGTAGTTTCGCCTCAGCAGTTTCTCACGGTAGTCCAGCCGGAACAGGCCGGCGAAGGCGTTTGCGGCGGTGAGCACGCGCGGCGTGTAGGTCCGGCGTAGCGAGTGCTGAATCCGCTGGACCATCTCGTCATTTGCGGCAATGTCCACGCCGGCGGCCTTGTACGTCAGGTCCTTGCCACTTTCTGTCCTGTCCCGCGCCATCGCCTTATCGGTCCCTGGTGGTTGCTATGCGTGAGTTTCGTTCCCGTGGGTGCAGCCATCAGTCTGCCAAGCTACCGTCCGGCCGTACGGCTGTCGACAGTCGTGATTTACCGGACGGCGACACCCAAGCACGGGGACCTTAACGGCCCGAGTCCGCGGCAGGCCCGAGAGATCGACGTGAAGCCGCACCCGTGAGGCATCGATATGGGGAGTGAAGAAGGCATCTCGCGGATCGCCGCGCCGGGAGTGAGGAACTATCGTGACCAAACAAGATGAGGCGATGAAGGTGCTCGCGAGATGTCGGCGGAAACTGGCCGACCGCTTCACCGATCTCGTGTTGGCCCACCGCGAACCGTTGCTCGAATCGTCCTGCGAGGACGGCACGCCGTTCCAGTGCAGCGCCGAACTCGATCGCACCGCGCAAGGTCTGGTCAGGCTTGCCCGGGCCATCACCGCCCTGGAGACCGAACAACCGACCGTTGCAGAAGGCCGTGCCGCCACCCCCCACGAAGCGGCGGCCTCCGATGACAGCGTCTTCGACAAGTTCTCGGACCTCATATCGAGGGGCAGACTGGAAGAAGCCTCGCACGAGTTGAGCCGTGTGATCCGAATGCCGCTGGACCGGGCGATCACCGCCACGCGCTTCTACGCGCGAACCGTTCAGGCGCACCCCGAGGTGGCCGGCGATCTCGATCAGCTTTGCAGGCAAGTCAGAACATCACCCACCGCACAGTGCATGCGCTTGCTCGTGACGACGTTCGGTCTTCAGGCGGTCGAATCTCAGATGACGATCCAGGCGCTTAGAGACCAGGCCGAGACGCGGAACGCCACATGATGCCGTGTGACGCCGACTCGTCCCGCCGATAAACCCCGCCGCCGGGGACGGCTGTGCCACAGATAGCGTCGGGCCCCCGCGGCGGGTTATTATGCCGGGCGAATGCCGGAACTGTTTCCCAACCTCACCACATTCGTCCTCTGCGGCCTGATCGTAGCCGGCGCGCAGTTGATCTACGCGATGGTCGGGTTTGGCGCGGGCATGTTTGCGATCGCGTTGTTGGCACTGGTGCTGCCTGATCTCGCCCCGGCGGTCGCGACGCTGCTCATACTAACTTTTGTGACGGAAGTCTGGGTCCTGGCAGGCCATTGGCGAAAGGCGAAGCTCTGGCTGCTGGTCGGCCTGCTCCCGACGATGATAATCGGAATGTGGCTGGGCACCGCGCTGCTGACGGGCGGCGACGAGGCGTGGCTCAAACGCATGCTCGGGCTCGTCGTGCTCGCGGCCGGGTTGTGGTTTCTCGTCGGCGATCGTCAGAGAAACGACCGCCCCGACACAGCAGACGCTCCTGACTTTGACAACTCGAAACAACCCTGGCACCGCGGTACGAAGTGGCTGAGCATACCTGCGGGGCTGATCTCCGGCCTATTGGGGGGACTGTTTGGGACGGGCGGCCCACCGATAATCATCTTTTTGCGGGCATACCGGCTGGACAAGGGGGCGTTCCGCTCGACGATCCTGTGGTTTTTTCTCTTGATGAGCTTCGTCCGCGCCGAGAGCTATCTGCACTCAGGTTTGTTGACGTGGAGCGAGATCGTCGCGGCCGGATGGCTGCTGCCGCCGTCGCTTGCGGGAATGCTGCTGGGCATGGCGGCGCACCGGAGACTCTCCGAGAAACACTTCGGCATCGTGGTCGCTGTGTTGCTCGTGTTCCTGGGCGTGCTACTCATGGTTGGGCTCGGCAAATGAAGGTCGTACCGCGAGCGTTCGGCCGTATGATCGGCTGAGCGATCAGTCGCCAAGTCCGCCTGACCGAAGAGCCTGGCCGCAAGCGTCGCCGCTACGACCGCCTCGCCCTTCGGGCTGTAGTGCACCTTGTTGAACAAAGAGTTGATGCCGGTTGACCGTGCCGCGTCGGCAAGTGCGGGGGCCACATCCCAAACGGGAACGTCCGCCGCGCGCAGACGCTGCAACATCGGATCCCAATACGCCGGCTTGCCATCCAATAGCTCCGACAAAGCCAGCCGATCAGGGAAGAGCAGCACGACGGCCTGATCCGCTCCGTCGGCGATAGCCCTTGCACGAAACGTCTTGAGTATCTCAAACGAAACCTGGAACGGTTCGCTGCCCGTGTCCCGGTAGTAGTCGCTCGTGCGTCTTCCGCCGTTCTCATAGGCGGCGTAGCCGAGACGGCCGAATGAAGACCAGAACAACGGCGACGCGCGATACGCCAACGGGGCGCGGCGGACCCAATAGTCCGTCTCGTCGAGCGTGTCGAGCAGCCGGCCGGATTCGATCATGTCCCGCCATTGCTCGACAGTTTTCGCCGGGTTCGGCACAAGGCGGAGCCTACCCGCGTCGTCCAAACGGAAACGTGGTTTGACGAACGCGAGGCCGGCGTCGTGGTTGTAGGCGGGACGGTACGCGGTCACATTCCGCTGGACGTTCTCGACCATCATCCCGATGAGTACGATGTGCGGGTTGAATGCCTTGCCGTCGCGCAGGTATCGGAGGTAGGCCTGGTCGGTACCATACGCGCCGAAGCCGAAGTTCAGCACCTCCAGGTCGGGTCGCGATTGTTCCAGCAGGTGCGTCCACATCTCATCGTTGGACACTTCGTAGCTAAACGTGAACGAATCACCAAACGCGCCGATCCGCGTGACGCCGGGGGGCGGGACATGGGCATACTCGCGGTTCGCGCGGATGCCTGCCGAGTTCGCGCGGAAGCCCCCATCGTTACGGCGGCCGTTGGGGTAGGCACACCACCCGAGGTCCGGGTCGAACCCACCGTAGGAGCCGAAGTCGCCTTCGAGCGAACGCCGCTGGTTGTCGTTGAAGGTCAGCGAATAGGGCGGCAGAGGCCACTTTCCGAACCGCCCACCGCGGCAGAGTGTCAGGCCGACGATCACGTCCAGGGTAACGCAGACAATCAGCATGACGGCAAGACCGGCGAAGACGCGCCTGCGTGACGACCGCAAGCAGGCGGTCATCGGCGTATCAGGACTCGCGCAGTGCTCGTGGGGGTTCTCGTGCTCAGCCGGCATGTAGACTCAATCGTCGGCGAGGCCGCCTGTCATGAGTTGCGAGGCCGAATCTAGCGAGCGGGGCGGCCCTCTTCGAGGCGCTTTCGGGTGTGCGCGAGGAGCCCGCCCGCGTCCCGGATGGCCAGAATCTCGGGCGGCAGTGTTGGGAAAGCGAATGACCGACCGCCGACCTGGATCGTTGCGCGCCCCACGTCCAGTTCCACGGCGTCACCCTCCTTGTACGCCGCCACCGCCTCGGGGCACTCGATGAGTAGCAGACCCTGGTTGATCGCCGCGCGGAAGAAGATCCGCGCGAAGCTCTTCGCCACGACCGCCGCCACGCCGACCGACCGTAAGCCCAGCGCCGGTTGCTCGCGCGAGCTGCCGCAGCCGAAGTTCTTGCCCGCGAGGATCACGTCGCCGGCCTGCACGCCGGGGGCAAACGACGCGTCGAGGTCTTCCAGCAAGTGCGGGCGTATCTCCTCCGGTGAGGAGCACGTGTAGGTGTACTTGCCCGGGAAGAGCATGTCCGTGTTGATATCGTCGCCATAATGCCAGACTTTCATGCCGAGACCTCCTTCCGCGGGTCCGTGATGACGCCGTACAAGGCCGAGGCCGCGACCGTCGCCGGCCCCGCAAGATAAATCTCCGCCTCCTTGCAGCCCATGCGACCCTTGAAGTTACGGTTCGCCGTGGACAGGCAAACCTCGCCCGGCGCGAGTACGCCCTGGTGCGCGCCGAGGCACGGCCCACAGCCCGGTGGCAACACGGTCGCACCTGCACGCGACAACGTCAGCAGCGTCCCATCTTCCGTTGCCGCCTCATAAACAGACCTCGACGCGGGCAGGACGAAGAACCGCACATTCGGCGAAACGCGCTTTTCGCTGACGATCCTCGCCGCCTCTTGCAGGTCATTCAGCCGTCCGTTTGTACACGTGCCGACAAGACACTGATTGATCGGGGTGCCGGCGACATCTGCGACGGGGCAAACGTTGTCCACCGTATGCGGCTTGGCGACGACCGGCTCCAGTGCCGCAAGATCGTAGGCCAACTCCCCCACGTACTCCGCGTCCTCGTCCGCCCAGACCGGCTCGTAGCTGCTTCGGGCGACGCCGGCCGCTTCCAGATAGGCTTCGGCTTCCGCATCGACCGGAAACACCGCGATCTTCGCCCCCATCTCGATACCCATGTTGGCGATGGTGAACCGTTCGGCGACGGACAGGCCGGTGATGTCCCCGTCGAATTCGACGGCGGAGTAACTCGCCCCATCCGCCCCGATGTCACCGATGATGCGGAGGATCAGGTCCTTCGCGCCGACACCCGGTTGCAGCGAGCCGCTCAGGGTAACGCGAATCGTCGGCGGCACTTTCAACCAGGTCTCTCCCGTCAGCATGAGCGACGCGGCTTCCGTCCGGTCGATCCCCGTGGCGAAGACGCCGACCGCGCCGTAGGAGCAGGTGTGTGAATCGCTGCCGACGATGATCGTGCCCGGTCGGGCGTGGCCCCTTTCCAGGAGGACCTGGTGGCAGATACCCTCGCCGACGTCGTAGAAGTTGCGCAGGCCGTGTCGTGCGACGAACTCTCGAATCTGCTTGTGTCCGGTCGCGGTCTTCTCGTTTGCCGCCGGCGTGACGTGGTCCAGTACGATGACCGACAGGTTCGGGTCCACGACGCCGTACTTCTCGAGCTCATCGCCAATCTTGCCGATGATCGCCGACGTGTTGTCGTGCGTCAGCAGGTGGGCGGGCCGCACGGTAACGATCTGACCGACAGCAACCGAATCATGGCCACCTGCCCTGGCGAGTATCTTCTGTGCGAATGTCTGTCCCATTGGTTTATTCTCCGCCTGCGAGCAAACCGCCGCGATGGTAAATCGTCAACTGCGCATCGGACACCGGCGTCCCGCTGAGCGACTCGCCCGTCGCAGTGCGCCGGACTGTCCCCGCCTTCAGGTCCACTTCGATTTCCTCGTTGCTCTCGACGCCGGACGCGCTCGTGTCGGCTCGCATGATCGCGAAGCCGGCGTTGATGGCGTTCCGCTCGTAGATAGCGCCGAACGATTCGGCCACGATCGCCACTACGCCCAGCGACTTGAAGCAATCCACCGCCTGCTGCCGCGAACTGCCGCAGCCGAAGTTCTTGCCCGTGACAATGATGTCACCCGGTTGGCACTTTGTCGCGAAGTCCTCCCAGCCTTCCAGATTGTCGAACGCATACTGACCCATCTCGGCGAGGTCGGTAATCGTCAGATACCGGTTATGGTAGATCATGTCCGTATCGATGTTGTCCCGGCGGATCACCCACGCCCGCCCCTTGA
>JBDRKQ010000151.1:0-2100 GCA_043813895.1 Planctomycetota bacterium | reverse complement strand
AGGATCAAGGGAAAGATCGGTTCCGAGGAGATGCCGGCCCAGCTGATCGATCCCGTTCTCGTAGGCCCGGACGGCACGGCGATCCCCCTGCCTCCACCGAACAGGAAGGGTGTGATCAAGTTCGGGAGGGACGGCTGGAAGCCCGAGGGAGGACTCGAGGCCGGTGTGTACCGACTCTACTCGGCCACGGGCCAGTCACTCGTCCGCGACATCGAGCTCCTGTTCTACCCCGGCAAGGCGCAGAAGGAGGGGGGCTAGGCCTGGAACAAGCGTTCGGCCAAGGGTGAATTCGACTGCAGCGGCCGGCGTGAGCGAGGGCGGACCTTGTCCTCTCCGGCGGCCTGCCGGCCCGCGCACTTCAGTTTGTCCTCGACCATCGGCATCTCCTTTCGCTCTCGTCGGCCTCGCGAACCGGGACATCCGTATCCCGGCTTCAGTTTCGAAGGATCAACACAGCCGGCGTGCATGCAGTGCATCGACGGCTCGCATCAGCACGGGGGTCCATGGGTTCCACGACAACAGTCGGAACCAGATACGGCGGCCCTCGCGTACGATCTGAGCTGGTAACCGGATGAAGGAGTTCAGGAACTTCTTGAACTCCATCCGCAGCACCGCGCGCCGCTCGGTCTCACGGCGATCCGCCCAACGGCCGCCAGCGGGGAGGAGCAGAGCAAACCACGCCTTGATCGACCACGCGAGCGACGCCATCACCATGAACGCCTCGTTGCTCACGAGACTCGCCACCGGAGCCGTCAACGCCGAAACCGGGGACTTGAGCTGGCAGATCAACTTCTCCTGTGCGCAGCGGTCGTTCGCGAAGAGAACCACCTCCTCCGCGGTCAGGTCGTGGCGATTGGTGATGTAGAAGAAGTAGTCCAACTCGGGAAACAGAACCTCCTGCCTGCGCTCGATCGAGATCAGCTTCCGCACCACGACCATCCGGTAGGTCTTCTTGCACTTCGTCGGCGAGTACTCGAACTCCCCGATGTCCTCCTGGAGCAGGTACTTGTTCAGGTAGCCGCGCTCGCGGACGATCTCCTCCTTCACGCGGCGCGGCTTCGTCCGCGGCGTCGTCTTCACCTCGTACTTCACCTCGCGCTGCAGCACCTCCCACGCCCCAGAATCCAGCGATTCGGCCATCTTGACCAGCTTCTCGTGGCTGTCGAAGCCGAACACGAACCGCACGCCGGCGGCGTCCCATCCATCCAGGTAGGCGGTCTGGCTGAAGTCCGTATCGCCCCGCAGAGTCACCTTCTGAAACCCGCCACGACGGACCAGGTCGATCGCCTGGTCGAACCGCCTGGCTGCGCCCTCCTGCGATGGCCGGTTGCCACTCCGGTTCTCGATCACCAGCGGTTCCTGGGTGTTCGCCAGCGACACCAGCAACGGGTGGTAACCCCACTCACCCTTGAAGCTCATGTCCATCCCCTCCTTGCACTCCCCGTGGGTCTCGACGATCGAGCCATCCGCCTCGAGGATTGCCTCCGCGAAGAACTCCTTCGGCTGCTGCCGCCAGACGCGCAGACGAGACTCGTTGATCGCCGTCCTGAGGGTCTCCACATCCTCCCGCTCGAACCGGCGGCAGAAGTCCCCAGCCGTGGTCGGGTCGGGGATGCTCGTCGCGCCGAGAGCGTCCAGGTAGACCTCGTCGTTGCGACGAAGCTCGATGTCCTCCAGGCACTTGCCATCGCAGAGCGCGTTGTACGCGATGTTCAACACGTGGTCCGACTCGTGGTACGGCGCGTGCCGCAGAAGAAGATGAAGTCGGCGATCGATCTCGTCGATCAAACCCACCTTCTGCGCAACCAGGTGCATCGCTCCGATCCCCCCGACCGTGATGCCCCGTGTCTTCTCGCTCAGCCCGTACCGGATGCCCGTCGCCGTCAGCATCGGTCTCTCACCCGACTCGCGCCCGGCCTTCGCCAGGCGAGCACGGATTCGTCTCTCGCGTCGCCGGAGTTCTCGTCTTACAATCCCTTTCACGTGAAAAGCCCTTTCCGTTGTCTTGGAGTTGGTTGAACGCAACCCTTAGACGTAATGGAAATGGGCTTTTCTCGCTTCTTTTCGCATCTTCTTCACTGGCCGAACGCTTGATCCAGG
>JBDRKQ010000150.1:0-6420 GCA_043813895.1 Planctomycetota bacterium | reverse complement strand
TAGGAGTCCGCCAGATTCGTGAACAGCCCGCCTACGTCCTCGTCGTGCGCGGTGAAGACCTCGATGCTCGCCGAAGTGATAGTGCCGAAAGTCAACTCCGACGGGGTCTCGATCGCGGTTCCAATGGTCTTCTGGAGACCGAAGCCCGTTTCATTCTGCAGGGGTGAGCCGTCTCTGGCCGCCACGTAGTATTGGTAGAAAGTGTTCTTCCCGAGCTCGCTATCGATGTACACGGGGTCGGCATCCCAAGGACGATCGTGGGCGCCTACGAATCCATCGAAGGCGTACTCGATGGGCGGAGAATTGTCTTCCGCGTAGCCGGCCATCCGAATCTCCGTGGAACTGATCGGGTGAGGTTCCTCCGCCCATGCCAGATTCGTCGGCGGACAGGAATCTGGCTCGCACTCGTCGGGAATGCCGTTTCCGCTGCAATCCTCACTCAGGCCGCAGTCCTCGACATCACACGGACCGCCCGGATTGCCGCAGTTGATATCGCACGCGTCTGGGATGCCGTTGTCGTTGCAGTCATCCGAGCCGCTGATGCTGAAGTAAGTGGCGTAGGCGACACCCCAGGAACTCCCCCCCGCCATTCCACGGAAGCGTTCCCAGCGAATGCTCCCGGCAGGCGCCCATGTATCCAGACAGCCATATTCTTGATAGCCGGACGTATCGCGATACCCGATAGCTGTCACAAAGTGGTCAGTGTAGTCGTCGCCATCAGTGTCGACGAGCAGTACGAGAGGGCGGTCGGCGTCTATCTCCGCAACAAACTTGCTCCAGGTGAAGCTGCCCCAAGATTCGTAGTAGGATGAGGCAGCATACGCCGTTCCGTAGGTTGAGTTGATGTAGGCCGTGTAGTCTCGCAGAGCGTCGTCCATGTCGCTTTGCCAGGACCATCCGTAGTAGTTGCTCGCCGTGTACCATGAGGTCCGCATGTAGTCCCCCAGGCTGTTGCTGGCGTGCGCTCCTCCGTAGTACGAGTTGTCGGGCAGAAGCCCTGTACCCCCGTCATCGATTGGCAATGAGTAGTCGGTATAGTGCCCCGTGCTGGCAATCGCTTGGTTGACATCAGCCGTTTGGGTCGATGCATCTCCGGGAATGAGCCAGGAGAAGCTGTTTCCGTCGTAGAAGCCGATCACCATCCCGGCAGCAGTCGGGCCGCAACCGCGGTACCACTGGTACCCGGGCACACCACCTATGACCTTCTCCCCACGCGTGTCGACCGGCCCGAGGTAGGGCTCATAGCCACCGGCGGGCGGAGGTCCGGTGGGCAGACAGCGGCTCTGTGCATCCTCGATCCGCGGCTGGGCTGCCAGAGGTGCTGTCAATGCTGCAAGCATGAGCGTCTGTAGAAGAAGTACGGCGCGCCTCCAGGCAAACCGCTGCTGGAGAATCGAGCCCACAATTCGCACAAAACGGCTGGCATTGCTGCAAAGGGGTGATTTCATGGTACTCCCTTTCGTTGAGCGGCCCACGCCCAATCGATGGCTCTCGCCCAAGCCAACACGGCATTCATCTTACCATAAGAAGCAATCTCAGAATACCCCCAAGTCCAGGCTAAGGAGTCGCGTAAGAACAAGATGAACGGTCGAACCGCCAAACGGCAAAGCCGCTTGTGAGCGTCGACCGTGCAATTGATCATGTTTTTCCACGCGATGCCGAATCCTGTTATGGCACCACCGTCTCGGCGGTGGAAACACAGGCGAGGCGCCTGTGCCACCGTTTTGATCCAGTTTCTAAGAGCGGACCTGCGCCAGGCCCTTTAGAAACACGTCCGCGCCGCAGTAGAGGAGCAAGACGACGAAAGCCAGGCGGATCACGCGGACGGGCCAGCGGTGTACGCGGGCCGAGGTGTACCAGGAGCCGATCATTGCCGATGGGATCAGACAGACAGCGAGCCGCAACGAGTCGCCGAGCGAGTAGCCGTGGTCTGCCAGATGGTAGTTCTTTACAGCCGCGCCGACGACGCTTGACCACAGGATGGTCGCGGCTGAATTGGCGATGGCGTTTTGCAGGCGGATGCGGAGCCCGACCTGCTGGGCCGGCACGGCGAAGAGACCGCCGCCGATCCCCAAGAGGCCGCCGACCAGGCCCGATGGCACGCCGACGAGGGCAACAATCAGCGTCTTTGACCTGCGGGGCGATTGCGCGGAGGCGGCGTGCTCGCGGTCGGCGCGTGTTCGCAGGAGTTTGCCGAGGTTGTAGAGGACCACATAGAAGAGGAAGAGTGAGAAGGCGATTTGGAGGTAGCCCTGGCCGCTGCCTTTGAAGACCGACAACTCGCTGACGTATACGCCGGCAACCGCGCCGACGATCGCGCTGGGAATCGTCAGGCGGATGACGGAGGGGATCGTGGCGCGTGCCTGCGCGTGGCGCACGACCGCCGGCAGCACGACGAAGAAGTTCACGATCATGGCCGCGGCCTGGTAGAGGTGTTGAGGGTCCTGGCCGGCCTGTTGGCCTTCTGCGCCGAACAGCAGGATCATCCCGGGGATCATCACGAGGGAGCCGCCGATCCCCAGCAGGCCGCCACTTCCACCGGCCACGAGGCCCAACGCGATTAGAAGCAGGTAGTATGCGAAATCCAAACCAGCGTCCTCAATTGTGGTGGAGCCATCTTACTCGCATGGGACAGAAAGAGAATAGCCGCGGCGTCAATGTCGGGGGTGAGGCGAGATTACCGGTCCCGGATGACCGGACAATCGACAAACGTCCGGACGCGTCATAAGATTACGCGGCGTTGGATAGGCACAATGCGGATCGAGACACTCGTCGACAACATCCCACATCTTCTGGCGATCACGATTCTCGTCGCGGTCAGCGGCCTCATCTCCGGAAGCGAGACTGCCCTCTTCGCACTGAGGCGCAACCAACTCTTGCGCCTGCGACGCGCCAACACTCGTTTGGGCAACCTCGTTCTCCGGTTGCGGGGCGAACCGGCCAACCTCCTCTCCACGGTGCTCTTGGCCAATATCGCTGTGAACATCCTCATCTTCACGATGCTGGCCGTGACTGCCGTGAGACTCGCCGACGGATCGACGGTCCTGTCCACGCTGTTCGGGGCGGTGGGTTTCGTCTTCATGCTGCTTTTCGCCGAACTCATCCCCAAGCTGGTGGCTTTCTCGCTCTGCGACCGTCTGGCCACGGTTGTCGCGGTGCCGATTCGGGTGTTGGAGATCGTCACGCTGCCCGTCCGGTGGCTGTTGGTGACCGCGATCGTAGCGCCCCTCACGAAGATCGTGTCCGGGACCCGGCCGGTGCTTCGAACCATCCGGGCCGAGGAATTGCAGCACCTGGCCATGATCAGCCAGGATGAGGGAGTCATCGACGAACGAGAGAACACACTACTGCACCAGGTGATGGAGCTGAAAGATTCGCGGGTCGGGGCACTGATGGTCCCGCGTGTGGACATCGTCGCCTTCAATCTCGCTCACGACACGAACGAGCTGCTGGAGTTGTTCAAATCCAGTCGGCTCCTTCGCATCCCCGTTTACGAAGGAGACATCGACAACATCAAGGGGTACATCTCGGCGAAGCAGTTCGTCCTCGACCGGGACAAGCCGCTGCAGGGCCTCGTGAGCCCGATTCGTTTCATCCCCGAGCAGGCGAGCGTCGAGGCCCTGCTGCAGCACTTCCGGACGACACGGAGCAAGATCGCGATCGTCGTGGATGAGTACGGCGGTGTCGCGGGCATCGTCGCGCTGGAGGATGTCGTCGAGGCTATTGTCGGCGAGCTGTACTCGCCGGAAGAGGTTGCGACACTGCCGCCGATCGTGCGCGTCAGCGAGACGACCTTCCTCGTCGATGCCGGGCTGGACGTGGACGAGTTTCGGCGGGCGTTCGCCCTGCCCGTCGAGGAGACACGGATAAACACGGTCGGAGGCCTGATCGCGCAGATGTTACACCGCGTTCCACAACGCGGCGACCGGGTCGGGATCGGCTCCGCGTGGATGACGGTCATCGCGATGCACAAGCGTCGGATTCTCCGTATTCGACTCACGCTGGAATCTCGCCCGCGAGACAACCCCGACCTGACGCTTCTGCTGGAGCGCGTGTCAGCCCGCAGGCGTCCATCTTCCACGGAAGACGAGAACGACCTGGCATGATGGCTCAGATGCAACATCTCGAGGCGTCGGCTTGGCTGCTTCTGTGTGCCGTCTTTGTGGTCTTGTCCGGATTCTTCTCCGGCGCCGAGACGGGACTCTACTGTGTCAACCGGCTGCGACTGCGGCTTGCTTCGCACCGGAACAAGCCAGGCGCTCGCCGACTCCAGAGGTTGTTTGACGACCAGACAGGCCTGCTCTTTACGACCCTGATCGGCACCAACGCGGCGAACTACCTTGCGCCCGTGTGTCTGACCGTGGTACTGCTGGGTTCAGCGACGGCGGGGATGTCGGACGTGCTTCGCGAATCGCTCGAGCGGCGGGCGGAGTTGCTTACCACGCTGATCCTCACGCCCGTCGTGTTCATCTTCGGCGAGATCGTTCCGAAGAACCTCTTCCAAAGCCATGCCGACCGTTACATGCCGAAGATCGCCGCTTACCTCGATGCGTTTCACAGCGTTGTGCGGCTGACCGGAATCGCGTGGCTTCAGCGGAGGATCTCCGCCCTGATGGCCGGCGGCGGACGTCAGAGTTCCCAATCCGGCTCGGCCTTCCACACCCGCGTCGGCATGTATCAGGTTCTCCGCGACAGCGCGGAAGAAGGCACGCTCTCGAAGACGCAGGTCTTCATGTTGGAGAGAATCCCGACCCTCCACGCCTTGCGAGTTGCCGCCGTCATGATCCCACGGTCCCGGGCGGTGATGATTGAGGCCCGGGCGACGCGGTACGAGATCGAGAAGATCGTGCGGAACTCGCCCTACTCGCGAATGCCGGTCTACCGCGGCACCCGGCAGAGGGTGGTCGGTGTCGTCCATGTGTTGGACATCCTGACCGGCGATTCCGAAACGCCGCTCGTCGATTACGCGAGAATCCCCGTCCGGTTGGCGCACGACCTGCCCGTCATCGACGCACTTACCACGCTCCAGCGATCGCGGCGCAGGATGGCGATCGTGACGGACAAGGGCGGCCGTTTTCTCGGGCTCGTTACCGTGAAGGATCTCGTGGAGGAGATTGTGGGCGAACTCCCCGCGTGGTAGCAGGCCACATGTTTGGATGGGCTGGCAGACGGCAAGCCCCGTTGCGGCGTCTGCGCGAGTAACGACGTTGGGAAGGCACTGCGGTAGTACATCGCGCCCACCTCTGCGCGCAAAAAAAGCCGAGGCCACGTCGGGCCCCGGCCTGGTGGGAAGACCGCTTGTCGGCATCCTTGCGGACGCCTAAGCGGGTTGTGGGCGGTGCTCCAGGGAGCTGAATTCGATGCCTGTTCCCTGCCCCCCTCCGAATCGGACGGCATCCCCCCGCGCTTAATAAAAATCTGAATCACGCGAATAAAACGATTGGATTACCCGGCACGACTTCCTACGTCCGAGAGTATGGGACGGGGGCGACCTGGGAACTGGCGACCGGCCTGTGTCCGACGGCGCGCATCGTGTGTCATGCCGTATGCGTGGAAGGCGGATCGGTGTGGAATGTGCTACCTGCTGATCGTCGTCGTTCGTGACAGCGCGCCGCTGCCCGCGGGGAGACCGTCCGCAACGCCTGGCGGTACGCGGAGAGTGAGCCGGTTTCCCCGACTCTTGGCACGCAGACGAAATCGTAGCCCGCGGGCAGTGTGTCGCCCTCGAGTCGAAACGCCTCTCGCAAGAGCCGTTTGAGGCGGTTGCGGCGCACCGCGTTGCCGTGCCGCTTGCCGACCGTGAGGCCGAGTCGCGGGTATGGCAAGTCGTTGCTCGCCGCGTAGATGACCATGTGCTTGTTCGACGCCGAACACCGCCCGCCAAACACGCGTGCAAACGCGCGAACGCCCTTCAACCGACGTGTCCGACTGAACTTCATGACAGCACCCAGCATCTGCCGACGCGGCGATCCACAGTGTATTGCAGGGGGACGCGTGGTGGCGAGTGGTTTCTCAACTTGAGAGCTGGAACCGAGAGGGGGGATTCTCAGCCCAAGGGATTCTCGGCACGGGAGGTTGGCGGTCCACGTCCGGCACGAGGTTCGGTCGCTTCTCTGTTTCCCATACCGCGGTCTATGGCGTTTCAAGTTCGCTTGTGGCGCCGGCGCCACACTCAATCGTGAACTACTCCTAAACACGGCCGGGCGTTCTTCGCGGCAGGAACTTGCCCCAGCCGTTCTCGCCGCAGAATTTGTAGTTGTCCACGACAACCCTGCCCCGGCTGAGCGTGGTCCGGGCGAAGCCGGCCAGGCTCCACCCCTGGTAGGGCGACCAGTCTGCGTTGGTTTCCATCTTCCGCCAGTCCACCTTGGTCTTCCTGGTCGGATGGATGATCGCGATGTCGGCGTCGTGGCCTTTCTT